>NZ_JBHWDU010000052.1:0-41146 GCF_042734825.1 Kitasatospora sp. NPDC059648
TCACGCTGACGTCGTCGAGGGCGACGACCCGGGTCTCCCCCTCCCCGTAGACCTTGTTCAGACCGGTGGCGCGGGCGGCCGCCAGGCCGGTACGGACGGCGGTTGCGGGGAAGGTCACGAGGACTCCTGGGAACGAATCGGATTTTCCTACCGATCCATCCTCCCAAGTGGTCCGGGCTCGATGTGTATGCCGAGGGGGCGGTCGGCCCCCGCCGACCCGGTGGCGCGGCGAGGGCACCCTCCTCCTCAGGTATGACCTGTCCCCTGAGGGTCGAGGCAGCTGCCGGTCACTCCACCGCGACGCCGAAGGCCGTCGCCAGCCCGGCCAGACCGTTCGTCACCGCCCGTGGTGAGGGCGCCAACTGCCAGCCGCCGTCCGCCCGCCGGAAGCTCCCGAGCAGCATCGCGGAGTCCGGTATGCCGCCGTTGGCGCCCGGCCACTTGGCCGGCCCGTCCGCGCCCGGCCCGTACTCGGCGGCGACGGCCAGCCCGTACACGTGGCTGAGCGGCAGCGCCGGGGGCTCCTCCTCTTCCGTGGAGACCGCGAGCACCACCTCGTCGACGGCGGCCGGCAGCCGGTGCAGGTCCAGACTGAGCCGGACCGCCCGGGCCGGCTCGCCCGGCACCGAGTGGGTGGGGTGCAGGCGCACGGCGCCGTCCGGGTCCTGCGGGTTGTTGAAGAACACGAAGTGCTCGTCGCTCAGCACCCGGCCGCCGGCGCACAGGAACGCGGTGACGTCCAGCTCCACCGGGTCCCCGCCGGCCGTACGGCTCTGCCAGCTGACCGTGACGCTGCTCTGCGGAGCGGCCGGCTTGGCCTCCTTCGGCTTCGGCCCGGGCTCGGCGCCGCCGCCCGGTCCGCCGCCGAGCCGGCCGCGCAGGCCCTGCTCCGCCAGCAGCTCGACCAGCTCCGGCCCGCTCACCAGGGTCAGCGGCTTGCCCTCGATGTAGCTGTACGAGCCGCGGCCGAAGCCCGCCGTGGTGACCAGGATGCCCTTGATCGCGCCGTGGTGACGGACGGTGGACTCCAGGTCCCGCACGGCCGTCGGCGGCACGGTCTTCTTGTAGCGCTTCGCCTGGATCACGATCTTGCCGCCGGTCACCGGGTCCAGGTCCTCGGCCACCACGTCCACCCCGACGTCGCCGCTGCGGGCCGTGGTCATGACGCGGAAGCCGCGCAGCCGGAACAGCTCGGCGATCAGGTCCTCGAACTCCAGCGGATCCATCTCGAAGAGGTCCGGCTCGTCCTCGCCGAAGTGCCCGGCCAGGTTCCCGCCCACCGACTCCGGCAGCCGGTCCGGCTTCACCTCGTCCAGCCGCTCGGGCCGCGCCGACAGCCGGCCGCCCAGGCCCTGGAAGCACTCCACCGGCGCCACCCGGTCCAGCGCCAGTCCGGAGAACTCGGCCCGGGTCGCGGTCAGTGTGGACAGGAAGCGCTCCGCCTCCCGGCCGGTCGCCGGGTCGATGCCCAGCACGAAGCCGTTCAGCACCACCGAGTCCAGCATCCCGTCCCGGTCCGCCCGGAACAGCTCCGCGGCCACCCGCAGCGCCGACTGGGCCAGCACCTCCCGGTACAGCGCCTTGCGCTCGGTCGCCGGGCGGGCCACCTCGGCCTCGCGGTCCTCCGTCTTCACGTACCGCATCCGGGTGGCCGCCGGAACCACCTCCGGACCGGGCAGCTCCCAGTTCACCACCAGCTGACGGCTCGACGCCTCCCAGGCCGCCACCAGCCGGTGCGGGAAGCCCTCCGGCCAGGACGCCGAGGCGTACAGGCCGGCCGTGAAGTACTCCTGCACCGCCTCGGGGTCACCCGCCCGAAGCCGCCGCAGCAGCTCCTCGGTGCCGGCCCCGCGCTCCTCCTCCTGGCGGCGGAAGCCCTCCGCCCAGGCCAGGTACTCCTGGTGGTACGCGGCCAGCCGGCGCTGCCGGTCCGCCTCCTGCGCCTGCGCGGCGTACCAGTCCCGTTCGAACCGGGCCCGGGCCTGGGCCAGGTACTGCTCGTACTGCCGGCGCACCCCGGCGTTGCGGGCCTGTGCGGCGTCCGGCGGCGGCACGTGGTACTCGGCGGAGGTCTGGTCCGGCATCGGTACCGGCACGCCCAGCGGCCCCGGATCGAACGGCGGCACCGGGCGCGGCGCCAGCAGCGCCTGCGGCCCGAACGCCGGAGCGGCCAGCCCGGCCGCCAGCAGACCGCGCAACTCCGCGACCCGCGCGTCCAGTTCGGCCGTCCGCCGGGCGGCCTCCGCCTCCCGCGACTGCTGGTACGCGCGCTGCGCCTCCCGCTCGTCCCGGGCGGCCGCCCGCTGCGCCTCGCGCTGCGCGCGCTCGTGCCGGCGCAGTTCCGCCGCCTCGGCACGCCACCGGGCCTCCTCCCGGCGCTGCTGCTGCCGCTGCGCCTCCGCCCAGACCGCCAGCACCCCGCTGTTCCGCCGCCCCGCCACCAGCCACCCCTTCTTCCTCGCACCGACCCGGCCGCCCCGCGCCGCCTCCCGGCGACACCGCCGACCGCGCCCGCCACAATAGAACGTGGACGGCCCGACGGGCCAAGCGCCCGCGACCTGCGGAAGCGAACGGGGCCCAGGGCTCGGCCAGCAGCTCGCGTCGCGCGCACGGAGGGAACCGTCGGACAAGCACCCCCCGGGGCCGGCCCGGAACCTGACGGACGGTCAGTGGATCGCCGCGTCGGGCTCAGTCCCGTACTTCGGCGTACCAGCGCCAGTCGGTGCGCAGCGGCCGGCCGGGCAGGGCGGTGCGGCCGGTGGCCCAGAGCAGGGTGGGCCAAGGTGCGGCGACGAGCGGGACGTCGGGGAACAGCCGGGCCAGGGTCCGGGCGCAGACCTCGGCGGGCGGGGCCCAGGGCAGGCCGAGGCCCTGGGCGACGTCGTGGAGGTGGACCAGGGTCTCGACCAGGCTCATGGCCACGAAGCCGGTCGCGTCGGCCAGGCCCCACGGGTGGTACGCCCGCGCGTCCGGCGGCGCGACGCGGGCGACGGCCACCATCAACCCGCCGCTCGCGTCCAGCACTTCGAGCAGCCCCGGCACTCCCTCGGCCGGTTCGGCGCGGACGAAGTTGTTCGGGGCGCCGGGGGAGCGACGGGTCGCCGCGAAGGGCACGTACCGCTCGCGCGGCGGCCGCGCCGGGCCGAGCTGGGCGGCGTAGGCGAGGAGGTCGTCGGCGAGGTGCTCGACGGTCTCCCAGCAGCTCCAGCCGAGCGTGCCGGCGGGCCGCGACCAGTCCGCGTCCGCCGGGGCAGCGGACAGGGTGTCGACGGCGAGGCGCAGGGTGCGGGCGAGGTCGTCCGGGGTGGGTGAGTCGATCATGGGCTGCACGATAGGGCCTGTCCTCGGACTCCCGCAGGCGGCAGTTCGAGGACAGGCCCCGGAAGCGGCTCAGGGGCGGCGGCCGCGCTCGACGGCGGTGTGGATGCCGGGCGGGTTCTCGTGGGGGTGGGCGGAAAGGGGCCGTGGCCGTCCGGGGCTCCTTGCCGGTGCGCCGGTCGGCGGTCGGCGGTCGGCGGTCGGTCCTACCGGGCCCCCGGCCCCCGCCGTCTCGGGGATGCGGGGGTTGTCGGTGGCAGCGGGTAGCCTCACGAGGGTCGTCGACCCGACAGGGAGGGCTGCCCGTGACGATCCCCGCACCCCAGCACCCGGAGCGGCCGGCCGGCTGGGTCTCCACCGGCCTGAGCTGGCACGACGGCCGGGCCCTGCTCGGCGCCGTGCGCGGCGGCCGGGTGCACGAGCGCGCCGTCGCGCCGGGTACGGGGGTCGGCTGGCTGCTCGGCGGCCCGCGCCGTTGCACCGGGGCCTGGCTGGCCGGCGCGACGGAGCGCACGCCCTGCCCGCACCACGGGGAGATCGCCCCGGACGGCAGCGCCACCCAGTGCCCGGCCTGCCAGAGCGTGGACCGCGGCCTGGCGCTGGCCCGGGACCAGATCCTGGACGACGGGCGCACCTACCTGCTCTACCTCGCCTGGTTCGGCGAGGGCCTGCTGAAGGTCGGCCTGACCGCCGAGCAGCGCGGCGACAGCCGACTGCTCGAACAGGGCGCGCTGGCCTACGCGTTCACCGCGCGCGGCGGCCTGCCCGCGGTGCGCCGCGCCGAACTGACCGTCGCCGCCTCGGGGATGGCCCGCGAGCGCTACAAGCCCCGGCTGAAGACGGACCACTGGTGGGCGCACGGCGACGCCCCGCACCGCCGTGCGCTGCTCACCCAGGCCCGTGCCCGGGCGCACCGGCTGCTGGACGGCCACGCCGTGGAACTGCTCGCCGACCGTCCGGTGGTGGACCACGTGGAGCGCTTCGGCCTGGCCGGCGGCGCCCCCGAGGCCTACCGGGAGATCGCCGGCCTGGCCGCCGGTGCGGTGATCGCGGGCACGCTGCGTCCGCCGGTGGGCCGGCACCTCTTCCTCGACCAGCCGGACGGCTCCGGCCCGCTCCTGCTGGACACCCGGCGGCTCACCGGCTGGACGCTCACGCCCGTCACCGGACGGGCCTCCGAGGGCCTGGTGCTGGAGGAGCGGGTCCGCCCGCCGGAGCCGGACACCCAGGAGGCGCTGTTCTGAGCCCGGAAGGCCCGCTCGGCACCCTCAAGCTCAACGGCTTCGAGAACGACGCCCTGATCACCGACACCTCGCTGCGCGCCTACGGTTGGCCCTTCCCCACCCGGGCGGTGGAACTGCCGGGCGTCGGCCACTACCGCCCCGAGGACGTGCCGGAGGCCGTCGCCGAGCTGGTGGCACGCTTCCTCGCCGAGGCCGAAGCCTGACCGGACGGCGTCGGAGGTCAGCCCAGCCTGCCGCGAAGCCCGCCCGGACCGGAGCGCGCCCGGCGGGACAGCGGGGGCCGGGACGGCCGGACGTCAGCGCGCCCGACGGCGGCCGGCTCGGCGGCCTCGGCGGCGCGCCGGGCCAGGGCGGCCCGGGCGGTGGCCAGGGCGAGGCGGGCGAGCAGCGGGTCCTCCCGGAGGCCCGCCGTGCGCTTGGACGTCTGGCAGGGCGAGCACCAGACCGGCGAGGCCGGCCCGTCCGGGTACACCATGCCCTCCGGCGGGAGGTAGTGCCCACCGCACTCGACGCACTCGAAGACCATTCTCATCCGACGATCACCGTCCCGGATCCGTGGCACCGACCGCAGGGCGACCAGTAGTCGTGAACCCTGGGCACCATGCTCCCTTCCTCGTCCAGTTCGACCGTTGCCTCGGTCTTCTGGGTCCCTCCGGACCCGCCGCAACCGGAGCAGGACTGAACCTCGGGCATATGCCGTCCTTCCGTAGCGGAGCACCACCGTAGCGCGATTCTCCGTCAGGAAGCACCGGCCACGGCCATCCACCACCCGTTCGGGGAGCGCGAACTGCCTTCGCACGCCCCGAGAACGGGGGTCGGCCCCCCGCCTGAGCACCAGAGCGGGGGCCGACCGTCTTCGGGGGGCTCAGCCGCGGGCGGCCCGCAGGAACTCCCGGTTCATCGCCGCGATGCTGGGCAGCGGGATGCCCTTGGGGCAGGCGGTGGCGCACTCGCCGGTGTTGGTGCAGCCGCCGAAGCCCTCGGCGTCCATCGCCGAGACCATGTTCCGCACCCGGGCGGCCCGTTCGGGCGCGCCCTGGGGCAGTACGTTGAGGTGCACCACCTTGGCGGAGGTGAAAAGCATCGCCGAGCCGTTCGGGCAGGCGGCCACGCAGGCGCCGCAGCCGATGCACTCGGCGTGCTCGAAGGCGGTGTCCGCGGCCTCCTTGGGGACTGGCGTGGCGTGCGCTTCGGGGGCGCTGCCGGTGGGGGCGGTGATGTAGCCGCCGGAGCCGATGATCCGGTCGAAGGCCGAGCGGTCCACCACCAGGTCCTTGACCACCGGGAAGGCCGCCGCCCGCCACGGTTCGACGTCGATGGTGTCGCCGTCCCGGAAGTGCCGCATGTGCAACTGGCAGGTGGTGGTGCGTTCCGGGCCGTGCGCCTGGCCGTTGATGACCATGCCGCAGGCGCCGCAGATGCCCTCGCGGCAGTCGTGGTCGAAGGCGACCGGCTGGTCGCCGCGGGTGATCAGTTCCTCGTTGAGGGTGTCCAGCATCTCCAGGAAGGACATGTCCGGGCTGATGCCGCTGACCTGGTAGGTGGTCATAGAGCCGGGTGCGTCCGGGCCCGCCTGGCGCCAGATGCGCAGGGTGAGGTTCATGCGTAGCTCCGCTGGGTGGGGTGGACGTGGTCGAAGTCGAGGTGCTCGCGGTGGAGCACGGGAGCCGCGCCGGTGGCGGTGAACTCCCAGGCGGCGGCGTAGGCGAACTCGTCGTCGCGCCGGGCGGCCTCGCCGTCGGGGGTCTGGCTCTCGGTGCGGAAGTGGCCGCCGCAGGACTCGGCACGGTGCAGCGCGTCCAGGCACATCAGCTCGGCCAGCTCGAAGTAGTCGACCAGCCGGTTGGCCTTCTCCAGCGACTGGTTGAGCTCCTGCCCGGTGCCGGGCACCTTGATCCGGCGCCAGAACTCCTCGCGCAGCTGCGGGATCCGCTCCAGCGCGCGCCTGAGTCCGGCCTCGTCGCGGGCCATCCCGCACTCGTCCCACAGGAGTTCGCCGAGTTCGCGGTGGAAGGAGTCCGGGGTGCGGTCGCCGTCGACGGAGAGGATCAGGTTGAGCCGGTCCTCGGCCTCGGCCTCGACCTCGGTGAGCACCGGGTGGTCGGCGGGCACCGCGGCGACCGGGTTGCGGGCCAGGTAGTCGTTGATGGTCGGCGGCAGCACGAAGTAGCCGTCGGCGAGGCCCTGCATCAGGGCGCTGGCGCCGAGCCGGTTGGCGCCGTGGTCGGAGAAGTTGGCCTCGCCGATCGCGAACAGGCCGGGGACGCTGGTCTGCAGGTCGTAGTCGACCCAGAGCCCGCCCATCGTGTAGTGGATCGCCGGATAGATCCGCATCGGCACCTGGTACGGGTCCTCGGCGGTGATCCGCTCGTACATCTCGAAGAGGTTGCCGTACTTGGCCTCGACGGCGTCCCGGCCCATCCGGCGGATCGCGTCGGCGAAGTCCAGGTACACGCCCTGGCCGCCGGGGCCCACGCCGCGGCCCTCGTCGCAGACGTTCTTGGCGGCCCGGGAGGCGATGTCGCGGGGCACCAGGTTGCCGAAGGAGGGGTAGATCCGCTCCAGGTAGTAGTCCCGCTCCTCCTCGGGGATCCGCTCGGGCGGGCGGGTGTCGCCCTGGGCCTTGGGCACCCAGATCCGGCCGTCGTTGCGCAGCGACTCGCTCATCAGGGTGAGCTTGGACTGGTGGTCGCCGGAGCGGGGGATGCAGGTGGGGTGGATCTGGGTGAAGCACGGGTTGGCGAAGTAGGCGCCGCGCCGGTGGGCCCGCCAGATCGCGGTGGCGTTGGAGTTCTTGGCGTTGGTGGAGAGGTAGAAGACGTTGCCGTAGCCGCCGGTGGCGAGGACGACGGCGTCCGCCGTGTAGCTGGTGATCCTCCCGGTGACCAGGTCGCGGGCCACGATGCCGCGGGCCCGGCCGTCGACCACCAGCAGGTCGAGCATCTCGGTGCGCGGGTGCATCTCCACGTTCCCGGCGGCGATCTGCCGGGAGAGCGCCTGGTAGGCGCCGAGCAGCAGCTGCTGGCCGGTCTGGCCGCGGGCGTAGAAGGTGCGGGAGACCTGCACGCCGCCGAAGGAGCGGGTGTCCAGCAGGCCGCCGTACTCGCGGGCGAAGGGCACGCCCTGGGCCACGCACTGGTCGATGATCTCCACCGAGACCTGGGCGAGCCGGTGCACGTTGGACTCGCGGGCGCGGAAGTCGCCGCCCTTGACGGTGTCGTAGAACAGCCGGCGGATCGAGTCGCCGTCGTTGCGGTAGTTCTTGGCCGCGTTGATGCCGCCCTGGGCGGCGATCGAGTGGGCGCGTCGCGGGGAGTCCTGGAAGCAGAACTGGACGACGTGGTAGCCCTGTTCGGCGAGGGTGGCGCCGGCCGCGCCGCCGGCCAGGCCGGTGCCGACCACGATCACGGTGTGCTTGCGCCGGTTGGCCGGGTTGACCAGCCTGGCGTCGAACCGCCGCTGGTCCCAGCGCTGTTCGATCGGCCCGGCGGGGGCCTTGGTGTCGGCGATCGGCTCGCCGAGGGTGTAGTCCAGGTAGCTCATTTGACGACTCCGGTCATCACGGCGACGGGGACGGACAGGAAGCCGGCCGTCAGCAGCAGCGCCAGCCCGTTGGCGGTCAGCTTCAGCGCCCGGTCGCGGCGGGCGTTGTTGGCGCCGAGGGTCTGCGCGGCGCTCCAGAAGCCGTGCCGGATGTGGAGGCCGAGGGCCAGCATCGCGACGATGTAGATCACGTCGCTGTACCAGCGGCCGAAGGTGCCTACGATGTTCTGGTAGACGTGGCCGTGCTCGGCGACCGGGTTCACGGTGAGCGTGGTGAGGTCGAGGATGTGCCACACGACGAACAGGCCCAGGATCACCCCGCCCCAGCGCATGGTCCGGGTCGCGTAGCTGGCGCGGCGGCGCTGGTGCACGTACTTGCTCGGGCGGGCGGCGAGGTCCCGGCGGCTCAGCTGGTACGCCGACACGCCGTGCAGGACGACGGAGGCCAGCAGGGCCGGGCGGGCGATCCACAGGAACCACTCGCGGCCCAGGAACGGCTGGCCGATGGTGCGCAGCCAGGCCGCGTAGCCGTTGATGTCGTCTGGGCCGAAGAACACCTTGAGGTTCCCCAGCATGTGCGCGACCAGGTACAGCAGCATGACCAGTCCGGTGACGGCCATGACCGCCTTCTTGCCGACGGTCGACCGCCACAGGGTCGCCAGGGTGGACGGATGCCGGCCCGTCCGAGTCGCGGTTGTCATGGCAGCAACGGTAGGGAGGGTCGCAAGGGTGCGTCCAAGACATGCTGCGGCTGATGACGATAGTCGTAGCCTATCGAGGCGGCGTAGCCTGGTCGGGTGCAGCTCCAGCAACTCCGCTACTTCCTGGCCGTCGCCGAGACCCGGCACTTCACCCGGGCCGCCGAGGCCGAGCACGTCGCCCAGCCCTCGCTCTCCCAGCAGATCCGGGCGCTGGAGCGGGAGTTGGGGGCCGAACTGTTCCACCGAACCCGGGGCAACATCGCCCTCACCGATGCCGGGGACGCCCTGCTGCCGCTGGCCCGACGCATCCTCGCGGACACCGAGAGCGCCCGCCTTGCCGTCCAGGAGACGGTGCAGCTGCGCCGGGGCCGGGTGCGGCTGGGCGCGCCGCCGAGCCTGTGCACCAGCCTGGTGCCGGACGTGCTGCGGGTGTTCCGGGACCGCTACCCGGGCGTCGCGCTGGGGGTGCGCGAGGGCGGCTCGCGGGACCTGGTGCGCTGGCTGGCGGCGGGCGAGCTGGACCTCGCGCTGGTCATCACCCCGCCCAGCGGGGAGGCCGCGCCCGCCCTCGCCGTCACCGAACTGCTGCACGAGGAGCTGGTGCTGGTCTCGGCCGCCGGGCCCGCCCGGCGCCCGGTGCGGGTGGCGGAGCTGCGGGGGCAGCCGCTGGTGATGTTCCGGGAGGGCTACGACGTGCGCGAGGCCGCCCTGGCAGCCTGCCGGGCGGCCGGCTTCGAGCCCGAGTTCGCCGTCGAGGGCGGGGAGATGGACGCGGTGCTGGGCTTCGTCCGGGCCGGGCTCGGACCGGCGGTGGTGCCCGGCATGGTGGCGGCCCGGTCCGGCCTGTCCGTCACCCCGTTCGCCGGCCCGGGCCTGGGCCGCACCATCGCGGTCGCGCACGGCCGCGAGGTGCCGCTCACCCGGGCCGCCGAGGCGCTGCACGAGACCCTGCTGGCGCATCTGCGGGACGCCGCCGGAGAGGGCGAACTCCCGCCCGGCACGAGGCTGTTGCTGTAACGGCGGAGGGCCGCCCGAAGGCGGCCCCCGTCGGTGCGCGGCGGGCGTCAGGACGGCAGCACGGCCTCGATCGCGGCGATCAGCTCCGCCGACTCCGGCTCGACGCGCGGGCGCAGGCGCGCGGCGACGGTGCCGTCCGGGGAGACGAGGAACTTCTCGAAGTTCCAGCTGACGTCCCCGGCCTGGCCCTCGGCGTCGGCGACCTCGGCCAGCTGCCGGTACAGCGGGTGCCGGTCGTCACCGTTGACGTCGATCTTCTCGAACAGCGGGAAGGTCACCCCGTAGGTGGTCGAGCAGAAGCTCTGGATCTCCTCGGCGCTGCCCGGCTCCTGCCCGGCGAACTGGTTGCAGGGGAAGCCCAGCACGGTGAAACCGCGCCCGGCGTACCGCTTCTGGAGGTTCTCCAGGCCGGTGTACTGCGGGGTCAGGCCGCACTTGGAGGCGACGTTGACGATCAGCAGTGCCTTGCCCTTGTGGTCGGCCAGCGAGGTGGCCTCGCCGTCGAGGGTGCGCAGCGGGATGTCGTACAGGCTCACGGTGGTGGGTCCTTTCGGCAGGTTGGCAGCGGGTCTCGCCCGGGCACACGGTAGCGGCCCCGGACGGCTCAACCGGGTCGGCCCCGCCGGTGTTCCGTGCGGGGCCGTCGGTGCCCGCGGGCGCGGGGGCGTACGGAGCGGCTCGTACGCCCCCGCTCCTTCACCGGCTCAGAGGGCCAGCGGCTTGATGGCGGTCGGCGCGTGCTCGGGGAGGGTGGCCAGCTCCTCCCACTCGTTGACCTTGTCGATGTCGGCGGCGGCCATCGAGATGTTGGTGACCCGCTCCAGGATCGCCTCGACCACGACCGGGACGCGGAACTCGGCGGCCAGCTTCTTGGCCTCCTCGAAGGCCGGCAGCAGGCCCTCCGGCTCGGTGACCCGGATCGCCTTGCAGCCCAGGCCCTCGGCGACCCGGACGTGGTCCACGCCGTAGACGCCCAGCTCCGGCGCGTTGATGTTCTCGAACTCCAGCTTGACCTGGAAGTCGATGTCGAAGTTGCGCTGCGCCTGGCGGATCAGGCCCAGGTAGGAGTTGTTGACCAGCACGTGGACGTACGGGATCCGGTGCTGGGCGCCGACCGCCAGCTCCTCGATCATGAACTGGAAGTCGTAGTCGCCGGAGAGGGCGACGACCTGGCCCTCGGGATCGGCGGTGGCGACGCCCAGCGCGGCCGGGACGGTCCAGCCCAGCGGGCCGGCCTGGCCGCAGTTGATCCAGTGCCGCGGCCTGTAGACGTGCAGCATCTGCGCGCCCGCGATCTGGGACAGGCCGATGGTGGTGACGTACCGGGTCTCCGGGCCGAAGGCCTTGTTCATCTCCTCGTACACGCGCTGCGGCTTGAGCGGCACGTTGTCGAAGTGGGTGCGGCGCTGGAGCCGCGCCTTGCGCTCCTGGGTGGAGGCGGCCCACTCGCTGCGGTCCTTGAGGGAACCCGCGGCCTTGAGCTCCTCGGCGACCTGGACGAACAGTTCCAGGGCGGCCTTGGCGTCGGAGGCGATGCCGAGCTCGGGGGCGAAGATCCTGCCGATCTGGGTGGGCTCGACGTCCACGTGGACGAACTTGCGGCCCGCGGTGTAGACGTCCAGGCCGCCGGTGTGGCGGTTGGCCCAGCGGTTGCCGATGCCGAGGACGAAGTCGGAGGCGAGGAAGTTCTCGTTGCCGTAGCGGTGCGAGGTCTGCAGGCCGACCATGCCGGCGTTCAGCTCGTGGTCGTCCGGGACGATGCCCCAGCCCATCAGGGTCGGGATCACCGGCACGCCGGTCAGCTCGGCGAACTCCAGCAGCAGCTCGGAGGCGTCGGCGTTGATGACGCCGCCGCCGGCCACGATCAGCGGGCGCTCGGACTCCTGGAGCAGCGCGAGGGCCTTCTCGATCTGGATCCGGTTGGCGGCCGGCTTGTAGACCGGCAGCGGCTGGTAGGCCTCCGGGTCGAAGTCGATCTCGGTCAGCTGGACGTCGATCGGCAGGTCGATCAGGACCGGGCCGGGGCGCCCGGAGCGCATCAGGTGGAAGGCCTGCTGGAACACGCCGGGGACCTGCGCGGCCTCCAGGACGGTGGTGGCGGCCTTGGTCACCGGCTTGGCGATCGAGGCGATGTCGACGGCCTGGAAGTCCTCCTTGTGGA
Source organism: Kitasatospora sp. NPDC059648 (assembly GCF_042734825.1). NCBI lineage: Bacteria > Bacillati > Actinomycetota > Actinomycetes > Kitasatosporales > Streptomycetaceae > Kitasatospora > Kitasatospora sp. NPDC059648. The sequence goes on from NZ_JBHWDU010000052.1 coordinate 11,985, forward strand.
GGCGGGCGACCGGGGCCTGGCCGGTGATGCACAGGATCGGGACGGAGTCGGCGATCGCGGAGTACAGGCCGGTGATCATGTCGGTGCCGGCCGGACCCGAGGTGCCGATGCACACGCCGATGTTGCCGGCCTTGGCGCGGGTGTAGCCCTCGGCCATGTGCGAGGCGCCCTCGACGTGCCGGGCCAGGGTGTGCCTGATCCCGCCGGAGGCCTTGAGGGCGGCGTAGAAGGGGTTGATCGCGGCGCCCGGCACGCCGAAGGCGACGTCGACGCCTTCGAGCTTGAGGATCTCCACGGCCGCGCGGGCGGCTGTCATACGGGGCATCGGTTCTCTCCTGCGTCGGCCCGCAGTGGGTCGGAGGGCTCATCTCCTGAATTCCACCATACGGAAGAATGGTTTCTGTATGCGGAAACACGGTAGGGTCGGGTCCGGCGGGGAGTCAAGGGGCACTTCAACAGAATGTGTAAGGCCCGAGCGTGTGCTCCCGGGCGGTCGAATTCGTACGCCAGAACCATGTTCGTGCTGGCGTGTCCGGGGAAGCGGAACCTCCGGGCCGGAATGCGCAGCCGCCGTGCAGTGCCCGTGAAGGGACGGTGCCCCAGGTCGGCCCGGCCCGCGGGGCTGGGTACCGTCGGTGCCACCCCGGGCCCGGGGTGTCCGGCGGGGGCCGTGGCAGGGGGCGCGGGAGCGCCGGACGGGGGCATCGTCGGCGGCCCGACCAGGAGCCCCCGACCGCAGCGCACCGCATCGCACGGCACCGCACCGACCCGACACCCGCCGACCGCCCGGACTCGCGGCCGAACCGCTGTCGCCCCGTCCGTCGCCCGCCTCCGTCACCTCCACCCCTGCCCGGCCCCTGCCCCACAGCCGTCCTCACCCCCGCACCCCGCACGCCCGTCCCGCAACGGCGCGCCCGCAGCGGCGGGCGCGCGGAAGGAACGCCGCCATGCGCCGCACCCCTGCCCGACCCCCGGCGGTGACCGGGTGAACCGTCCGCCCCGCCGCCGCCAGGGCCCGCCGGGCCGCCCCCGGAAGAACGCCCCGCCGGGCCGCCGCCGACCCCCGCTCGCCGTGCTGCGCGCCGTCCCCTGGCGGCACGACCTGCCCGCCTCGCTGGTGGTGTGCCTGGTCGCCCTCCCGCTCTGCGTCGGGGTGGCCGTCGCCTCCGGCGTCCCGGCCGAACTGGGGCTGGCCACCGGCATCGTCGGCGGCCTGGTCGTCGGCCTGCTGCCCGGCAGCAGCCTCCAGGTCAGCGGGCCCGCCGCCGGACTGACCGTGCTGGTCGCCGACGCCGTCCAGCAGTTCGGCGTCGCCGCGCTCGGCCCGCTGGTGCTCGCTGCCGGCCTGCTCCAGCTGGCGATGGGCGCGCTACGGCTCGGCCGCTGGTTCCGCGCGATGTCCGCCTCGGTGGTGCACGGCATGCTGGCCGGCATCGGGCTGACCCTGGTGTCCGGCCAGCTGTACTCGCTCGCCGACCGCCGCGCCCCCGGCACCGGCCCGCAGAAGCTCGCCGGACTGCCCGCCCTGCTGACCGACGTGGTGACCGCCGCCGCCAACCCCGGTGCCGTCGCCCTCGGCCTGGGCACGCTACTGCTGCTCGTCGCCTGGAAGCACCTGCCCGGCCGCGCGGCCCGGGCCGTCCCCGGGCCGCTGGCCGCCGTCGGCCTGGCCACCGCCCTCTCCGCCGCGGCCGACCTGCCGGTGGCCCGGGTCCGGGTCTCCGCCCTGCTCGACGTCGTCCACCTGCCCGGGCCCGCCGGGCTCGGCGCCCTGGTCGGCGCCGCCGGGCTCGGGACGGTCGTCGCCTTCACCCTGATCGCCTCCGCCGAGACGCTGTTCAGCGCCGCCGCCGTCGACCGGATGCACCACGGCCCGCGCACCGACTACGACCGCGAACTCACCGCCCAGGGCCTCGGCAACACCGTCTGCGGACTGCTCGGCGCCCTGCCGATGACCGCCGTGATCGTGCGCAGCGCCGCCAACGTCCAGGCGGGCGCCCGCACCAGGGCCTCGCGCTTCCTGCACGGGCTGTGGCTGCTCCTGTTCACCGCCCTGCTGCCCGGCGTGCTCGGGCTGGTCCCGCTCACCGCGCTGGCCGCCGTCCTGGTGCACGCCGGGGCCAGGCTGGTGCCGCTGCGCCGGATCGTCGCACTGTGCCGGGGGCACCGGGGCGAGGCGCTGGTGCTCGGGGCGACGGCGGTCGCGATCGTCGCCACCGACCTGTTCGAGGGGGTGCTGATCGGTGTCGGGCTGGCGGTGGCCAAGTCCGCCTGGCAGACCTCCCACCTGCAGATCTCCGTCGAGGAGGTGGTGCTGACGGACGGTCGGCCGCTGCACCGGGTGCGGCTGAGCGGCAACGCCACCTTCCTCCGGCTGCCCCGGCTGCTGGACGCCCTGGAACGGCTGCCCGGCGACCGGCCGGTGGAACTGGACTGGACCGGACTGCGCCACCTGGACCACGCGTGCACGCTGGCCCTCGCCTCCTGGGCCGACCAGCACCGGGCCCGCGCCAGCGCTCCGCTGGCCGTCGAACCGCCGCTGCCGACCGTCGTCTGACGGCGGGTCGGGGACGGACCCTAACCTGGTCGCGGCCCGGAGTGGTCCGGGCCGCGACCGGTGCCGTCGGATGACAAGGAGCGCAGAACCGTGATCGCAGCCTTTTCGGTGACCCCGCTGGGGATCGGCGAGGACGTGGGGGAGGCGGTGGCAGCGGCCGTCCGGGTGGTCCGGGCCAGCGGGCTGCCGAACCGTACGGACGCGATGTTCACCAGCATCGAGGGGGAGTGGGACGAGGTGATGCCGGTGATCAGGGCGGCGATCGAGGCGGTGAAGGCGTACGGCAACCGGGTGAGCACGGTCATCAAGATCGACGACCGGGCCGGGGTCACCGACGGCCTCACCGCCAAGGTCGCCTCGGTCGAGCGGCACCTCGCGGAGGGCTGAGGGCCTCAGCCGGTGGTGGGCTGTGCGGCGGTCGCCTCGACCGGGTCGACCGCCGCGGCCCGCGGTTGACGGGTGCTCAGCAGCCGGTCCAGGGAGTAGGGGCCGGAGCCGAGGACCGCGATCGCCAGGAAGGCCCAGCAGAACATCACGGAGGGCTCGCCCCCGTTCTGCAGCGGCAGCAGCGCGTGCTCCTGGTGCACGGTGAAGTAGGCGTAGGCCATCGAGCCGGAGCAGAGCAGGGCGGCGTACCGGGTGCCGGCCCCGAGGAGCACCAGGGAGCCGCCGGCCAGTTGGATCAGGGCGGCCCACCAGCCCGGCCACTGACCGAGCGGGAGGCTGCCGCCGCCCTTGGTGCCGCCGAGGACGCCGAAGACCGAGGTGGCGCCGTGGCAGGCGAAGAGCAGGCCGACGACGGCCCGAAAGGCCGTCAGGACGATGGGGCGGGCGGCCTCGACGGCCTGCTCGGGGGTCGCGTGGATGCGTGCGGACATGCCGGGAGCCTCCTGTGGGGGAGGAGGGATGGGGCGGCAAAGGTAGCGCTGGTCTAGTCCACTTGGCAATGCTCCGTCAGATGACGGCCGGGTCGTTCATCGCTATTTCTTGACCGATCGATCTCGAAAGGGCTAGCGTTCACGTCATGGCGCGAACGAAGGAATTCGATCCCGACGCGGCGCTCCAGGCGGCCGTCGAGCTGTTCTGGCGCCGCGGCTACGAGGCCACCTCGATGGCCGACCTGATCGAGGGGCTCGGCATCGCCCGGGCCAGCATCTACGCCACCTTCGGCAGCAAGCACGAGCTCTACCTGCGCGCGCTGGAGCGCTACAACGAGCAGCACAACCCGGGCCTGCTGGCAGAGCTGTCCCAGCCCGGCCCGGTCCTGCCGGCCGTCCGCGCCCTGGTGCGCCGGTACGCCGGAATGGGGGACGGGGACCGCAAGCGCGGCTGCTTCATCACCAACACGGCCGTCGAACTCGCTCCGCACGACGAGGCGGCGGCCCGCCGGGTGGAGGCCAGCTACGACCACCTGGAGACGGCGCTGACCGCCGCGCTGCTGCGCGCCGGGTCCCAGGGCGAACTGCCCGCCGGGCGGGAGCCGAGGGCGCTGGCCCGGATGCTGGTGGTGCTGCTGCAGGGGATCCGGGTGGTGGGCAAGACCACCGACGGCGCGCCCCGGGTGCGGGACGCCGCCGAGCAGGCGCTGGCGCTGCTGGACTGAACTCCGGCCGTCCGGCCGGTGCTGTTTGCTGTCCTTATTCTGGACCGAACGGTCTTGAAATATTGCAGGAGGGGGAGTTCCATGAGCGCCGCCGCGCCGACGGCCCGGTCGAGCTTCGCGCTGCTCGGCGTCGTCCAGGCCGTACTGGTCTTCACCATCATGATCCTCACCGTGCCGCTGCCCCTGGTCGCCCGGGAGCTCGGGCTCGGCCCGTCCGAGGTGCTGCTGCTCAGCGCCGCGTACGGGCTCTCCTTCGCAGCGCTGCTGCTGTCCGGCGGACGGCTGGCCGACCGTCACGGCGGCCGCGGGACGCTGCGGTGCGGCCTGGTACTGCTCGCCGCCGCCTCGGTGTCCTGCGCCCTCGCGCCCGGCTACCCCGTCCTGCTGGCCGGCCGCTTCGTCCAGGGCGCCGGTGCGGCGCTCACCGCCCCGGCCGCGGCCGCGGTGGTCCGCCGGCTGTACCCCGAACCCGCCGCCTACCGACGGGCGATGGCCAGCTGGGGCGGTCTCTCGGTGATCGGCGCGACGACCGGCAGCGTGGTGTCGGGCGCGGTCGCCGCCGTGGTGTCGTGGCGCTGGCTGTTCGCGGTGCCCGTCCTGGTCGCCCTGGCCGGCCTCGCCCGCTCCGGCTCGCTGCCCGCTCCCGCACCCGCCGGCCGCCGTCCGGCGCTCGACCTGCGCGGCGCCGCCCTCGCCACCACCGGTCTCTGCGCGACGAGTTACGCTCTGGTGGCCTCCACCGACCACGGCTGGCGGAACGCCGAGGTGCTCGCGCCGCTGGCCGCCGGCCTGCTTCTGCTACTGGCCTTCGCCGGCGCCGAACGCCGCACCGCCGACCCGCTGCTGCCACCCGGCTTCCTCGCCGACCGTCCCAGGGCCACCGCGCTGGTCGCCGTGATGGCGACCTCCGCGGGCACCGCACTGGCCTTCGTCCTGCTCTCGCTCTACCTCCAGCAACTGCGCGGCTGGAGCGCGGCCGGCACCTCCGCCGCCTTCCTGCCGTACGCGGCCGCCCTGCTGCTCTCCGGCCGTCTGGCCGGCCCGCTGACCGCGCGGTTCGGGCCGGTGCCGGTCACCGCCGCCGGCCTCGCCCTGGAAGGCGCGGGTCTCGCCCTGCTCGCGGGGATCGACCCCGCCGGCTCCTACGCCACCGGGTTGCTGCCCGGACTGCTCCTGCTGCCCGCCGGAGCCGCCGCCTCCTTCGCCGGAGCGGCCGTACTCGCCACCGGCGGCGTGGCACCCGAACGGACCGGCCTGGCCGCAGGTGTCCTCAACACCGCCATGGAGCTCGGCCCCACCGCCGGACTGGCCGCCCTGATGGCGCTCGCCGCGACCCGCCCGACCACCGTCGGCGGCTACGCCGTGGCCTTCGCGGCCGCCGCCGCGGGCCTGGCCCTCACCGCGGTCGCGGTCAGCGCCCTGTCCGGGAGCGGCGGCACCGCCTCGACCACCACCACCCCTGAACGCACCACTCGAATCAAGGAGTCCACGCCATGAGCACGCGTTTCGCCGACAAGTCCGTCCTGGTCACCGGCGGCGGCAGCGGCATCGGGCGGGGCATCGCGCTCGCCTTCGCCCGGGAGGGCGCCCGGGTCGCGGTCGCCGGGCGCAGCGCCGGCCCGCTGGCCGAGACCGTCGAACTCATCGAGCGGGCCGGTGGCAAGGCCGTCGCGCTGACCGGCGACGTGACGAACGGTGCGGACGCCGCCCGGCTGGTCCGGGAGACCGTCGAGCAGTTCGGCGGGCTGGACGTCGCCGTCAACAACGCCGGGGTGTTCGGCGCGGCCGGACCGGTCGCCGAGGTCGACGAGGACCAGTTCCGGAGGGTGTTCGAGATCAACGTGACCGGCACCCTGCTGGCGATGAAGCACCAGATCGGCCACATGCGGGCCCACGGCGGCGGCGCCATCGTCAACGTCTCGTCCAACCTGGGCGCCCACAGGCGGGCCGAGGGCGTCGGCGCCTACAGCGCCAGCAAGGCCGCCGTCACCGCGCTCACCCGCTCCGCCGCCCGCGACCACATCGGCGAGGGCGTGCGGATCAACACCGTCAGCCCCGGCCCGGTGGACACCCCGATGTCGTCCCGGCCCGGCGAGAGCGACGCGGACAAGAGCGACCGGATGAAGTCCGAGGTGCCGGTCGGCCGTTCCGGCGCGGTCGAGGAGATCGCCGCCGCCGTGCTGTACCTGGCCTCGCCGGAGGCGGGCTACACCGTCGGCGCGGACCTGGTGCTGGACGGCGGGATCACCGCCTGACCGGCGCGGCTCAGCCGTTCAACCAGTCACCGGGCACGGCCTCGTGGAGCGCGTCGAGCGCCTCCGGGGTCCGTGCCCGGGCCGCGATCCAGGCGTCCCCGACCGCCACGACCAGGACGTCCGGGCCCCCGTACCAGCGGAACTCCCGCCCCAGCGCGGGCAACTCCACGAAACCGTGGGGGAGTTCGTCATCCGATTCGAGGAAGTCGGACAACTCGTCGTCCTCCAGCAGCTTCTCGCTCACCGCCATCACGGCGGCCGCCGTCGAGAAGCGCTCCTCCCAGGGCTCCCAGTGCTCCTGCGACTTGTCCGCGAGGTCCGGCCGGGCCACCGTCGGCGGGTCCTCCTGGGCCAGGTCGTCCAGCAGCACGCCCCAGTGGGCGCAGCCCTGGTTCTCCGTCCGGTACACCAGCGCGCCGTCCAGCACGTGGAGTTCGTCCGGCGTCAGCAGCACGTCCTGGGAGCTGGTGAGGTCGGCCCGGCGCCCGAACAGCCGGTACGCCTCCCGCACTGCCACCGGCAGCCGCAGCCCGAGCCGCTGCTCGGCCGCGTCGAGTTCGGCGTCGGTGAAACCGTCCTGGGAGGTCAGCGGCTCGCCCCAGTACGCGGCGAAGCCCCGGACGAGGGCCCAGGCCTCCTCGCGGCCGCCGCGCAGGGTTTCGGCCATCGCGGCCGGCATGTCGAAATCCGTGTCGTTCACCCGGGCACCGTACGACGCCGCGCCGACAGCGCCGCCGGGCCCGAACCCTCGTCGGCGGACGACCGGCCGAATCTGACGCGAACGCGTAATCCCGGGGACACCGGTTGATCACTGCGGGGTTCCCGCGCCGTCGTTCGGGCAGGACACGGTTTCGGCCGAACCGACACACGAAAGGCGGATGCGCGACAGATGCCGACCGCACCGCACACCGCGCGCAGGAGCCGCTGGGGCGAGCACGGGCTCGCCTGGGCCTTCCTGCTGCCCTCCCTGGCGGTCTTCGCCCTGTTCATCGGCTACCCGCTGGGGCGGACGATCTACCTGAGCGGACACGCCAACGACCTCTTCGGCGCGCCCTCCCGCTACGTCGGGGCGAAGCACTACACCGACCTGCTGTCCTCGGCCGACTTCGGCCGGACGCTGGTCACCACGGGCCTGTTCACCCTGCTCACCGTGGTGCCCGGGGTGCTCGGCGCGCTGGTGCTGGTGCTGCTGCTGGAGAACCGCATCCGGGGCGTACGGCTGCTGCGCTCCGCCTTCGCGCTGCCCTTCGCCTTCTCGGTGGCCAGTGCCTCGGTGGTGTTCGCGGTGTTCTTCAACCCCGCCAGCGGGGTGCTCAACGGCCTGCTGTCGCACGTCGGCGTCGGCCCGATCGGCTGGCTCACCGACTCCCGGTACGCGCTGGTCTCGGTGGCCCTGACCACGGTCTGGATGAACCTCGGCTACAACGTGCTGGTGCTCTCGGCGGGCATCGGCTCGATCCCCGGTGAGGTCGTCGAGGCGGCCCGCATCGACGGCGCCTCCGGACTGCGGCTGGCCCGCTCGATCACCGTCCCGATGCTCGGCCCGAACCTGTTCTTCCTGACGGTGGTCTCCACCGTCCACGCACTGCAGAGTTTCGGCCAGATCCACATCCTCACCAAGGGCGGGCCGGACGGCTCCACCCGGACCCTCGTCTACTCGGTCTACGAGAAGGCCTTCGCCTACAACTCCAGCGACTTCGGCACGGCGAGCGCCCAGGCCGTGGTGCTGCTGGTGGTCGTCCTCGCCTGCACGGCCGTCCAGTTCGGCGTCCTGGAGCGGAAGGTGCACTACGCATGACCACGACCGTCAGTGAGACCGGGACCGGCACCGGGGCCGACGCGCCCCGCCCCCGCCCCCGGCTGCTCGCCGGGCGCTCCCCGCGCGACCTGCTGGCCCGCGCCGCCGTGTACCTGCTGCTGGCCGTCGCCCTGGTCACCGTGGCCCTCCCGGTGTACTACGCGATCGCCGGCGCCTTCATGGGCCCGTCCGAACTCTCCTCCTACCCGCCGGCGTTGGTGCCGCACTCGGTCACCGGCCGGAACTTCTCCGGCGCCGTGGACACCATCCCGCTGTTCCGGCAGTACGCCAACTCGGCGATCACGGCGACCGCGATCACCCTCGCCCAGCTGTTCACCTCGATCCTGGCCGCGTACGCCTTCGTCTTCCTTCCGCTGAAGGCCAGGGCCGTGGTGTTCGGCGTGTTCCTGGCCACTCTGATGGTCCCGTGGGAGGCCATCATCATCCCCAACTACCTGACCCTGTCGGACTGGGGCTTCGGCAACACCTACTTCGGCCTGGTCCTGCCGTTCCTGGCCTCCGGCTTCGGCACCTTCATGCTGCGCCAGGCCTTCCGGCAGCTGCCCGGCGAACTGCGGGACGCGGCGCGGATCGACGGGGCCGGCCACTGGCGCTTCCTGTGGCGGATCGTCGTCCCGCTGAACAGGCCGGCCCTGGCCGCGCTGTCGATCTACGTCTTCCTGTCGGCCTGGAACCAGTACTTCTGGCCGCTGATCATCACCCGCACGGCCGACATGCAGACCCTGCAGATCGGCCTCACCTCGCTGCGCGACTCCGAGATGGCCGACCCCGGGCTGATCCTGGCCGGTGTCGTGCTCTCGCTGCTGCCCACCCTCGCCCTGGTGGTCCTCGGCCAGCGGTTCATCGTCCGCGGCCTCACCGCGGGCGCCGTCCGCTGAGTCCGCTGACCCGTCGGCACCCGTCCCCTTCCGGAAAGAGAGACCCTCGTGAAGAAGAGTGCACGCGCGCTCGCGGCCCTGCTGGTGGCCGGCCTGTCCCTGACCGCCTGCGGTTCCGGCGGCTCCGACTCGGGCGCCTCCGCCGACGCGGGTGCCCCCGGGGCCCAGGCGCTGGACCAGGCCTCCGGCGTGACCACCGTCGAGTTCTGGCACTCGATGACCGGCAAGAACGCCGACGTGCTGAACGGGCTGGTCAGCCAGTTCAACGCCGCCCACCAGGGCAGGATCGAGGTCAAGGCGCAGTTCCAGGGCAAGTACGACGAGCTGGTCACCAAGTACAAGGCCGCGGTGCAGCAGAAGGGCACCCCCGCCCTCGTGCAGGTCTACGACATCGGCACCCGCTTCATGATCGACTCCAAGCAGACCGTCCCCGCCCAGGCCTTCGCCGACAAGGACGGCTACTCGTTGGACGACCTCGACCCCAACATCCGCAACTACTACTCGACGGGCGGCAAGCTGGTCTCGATGCCGTTCAACTCCTCGATGCCGCTGCTCTACCTGAACACCGACGCCTTCAAGGAGGCCGGCCTCGACCCGGCGCAGCCGCCCAAGGACCTCAACGAGCTGGGGGACCTGGCCAAGAAGCTCACCAAGAAGGACGCCGACGGCAAGACCGTCCGCTACGGCTTCGGCGCCGCCGTCTACGGCTGGTTCGTCGAGGAGCTGATCGCCGAGTCGGGGACCATGTACTGCGACAACGACAACGGGCGCAGCAGCAAGGCGGGCAAGGTCGTGTTCGACTCCGCCCAGGGCGCGCAGATCGTCCAGTGGTGGGCCGACCTGGTCAAGGGCGGCTACGCGGCGAACACCGGCCGGGTCACCGACGACGCCCAGGCCGCCTTCAAGTCAGGCACGGTGGCGATGCACCTGGAGTCCACCGGTGTGCTGCGCGGCTACACCGAGGCCGCCAGGTTCGGCGTCGGCACCGCACCGTTCCCCAAGGTCACCGCCGCCGACCAGGGAGGCCCGGCGATCGGCGGCGCTTCGCTGTGGATCAGCGGCCCGGGGCACTCGGACGCCGAGAAGCGGGCCGCCTGGGAGTTCGAGAAGTTCCTCACCGGCCCCGGGCAGCAGGCCGCCTGGCACACCGGCACCGGCTACTTCCCGGTCAACAGGAAGTCCCTGGACGACCCCAGGGACAAGGAGTGGGTGGCCAAGTACCCGCAGTTCCAGACGGCCATCGACCAGCTGAAGGCCACCAAGCCCACCCCGGCCACCGCCGGCTGCCTGCTCGGCGTGATGCCGCAGGCCCGCAAGGGCGTGGAGACCGCCATCGAGCAGACTGTCGCGGGCGGCAAGACCGCCCAGCAGGCCCTGGCCGACGCGGCCAAGGAGCTCCAGCCCGCGATCGAGGGCTACAACGGCTCGGTCGGCTGACCCGGCCCGCCCGTACGACGGCCCGCCCGGCGCACCACGCGTCCGGCGGGCCGTCGCCGTCGTGCCGTGACGCCGTGGGCCGGATCAGGCCGAGAGCGCCTCGCCGTCCTCGGGCAGCACGCACGCGCCCGCCAGCTCGTCCAGCGACAGGTCCAGCGCGAAGGCCAGCGCCGCGATGGTGAAGAACGACGGTGTCGGTGCCCGACCCGTCTCGATCTTCCGCAGCGTCTCCGCCGAGACACCGGCCACCGCCGCCACCTCGACCATGCTGCGCTCACCACGCGCCTCACGCAGCAGCGCCCCGAAGCGCTCCCCTCGCTCGCGCTCCCACGGGGTCAGCGGAGTCCTCACCATGCCGTCGAGTCTAGGGCCTCTCCTGAAACCCCCGTCACCGGACTGCGGCGCCGAACAGTGCGGATCTCGCACCGGGTCGGCGCGGCGATTCTCCGGATGAACGGGGCCGGATCGTCGGGTCGGGTTCGCAGACCCTCGACCGTGATACAAATACCGGTATAAGAATTGGATTCAGGGGAGTGGTTCACCATGGTCGAACTCAAGTCGGACACCGCCCTCGCCGGCATGCGCGAAGCCGGGAGGGTCGTCGCCAACGCGCTGGCGGCCGTGCAGCGGGAGGCGGTGGTGGGCGTCAGCCTGCGGGAGCTGGACGAGGTGGCGCGGGGTGTCCTCGCCGCCGCCGGGGCGACCTCGCCGTTTCTCGGCTACCGGCCGTCCTTCGCGCCCGTGCCCTTCCCGGCCGTCATCTGCGCCTCCGTCAACGACGCCGTCGTGCACGGCATCCCGAACGGCTACCGGCTGCGCGACGGCGACCTGGTGAGCATCGACTGCGGCGCCGTCCTGGACGGCTGGTGCGGCGACTCCGCCGTCAGCTTCACGGTCGGCGCCGCCCGCCCCGAGGACGACGCGCTGATCGCCGCCGCCCGGCACGCGCTGGAGGCCGGGATCGCCGCCGCAGTGGCCGGCAACCGGATCGGCGACATCGCCCACGCCATCGGCAGGTCGGCCCGCGCCGGGCGCTACGGGCTGCTCGACGGCTACGGCGGCCACGGGATCGGCCGACGGATGCACGAGGATCCGCACGTCCCCAACGAGGGCCGCCCGGGCCGGGGTTACCCGCTGCGCCCGGGCCTGGTGCTGGCCATCGAGCCGATGCTGACGGCCGGCGGCCGCGACGACTACGACACCGACCCCGACGGCTGGACCCTGCGCACCACCGACGGCACCCGCGCCGCCCACGTCGAGCACACCGTCGCCGTCACCGAGGACGGCCCGCAGATCCTGACTCTTCCCTGACAAGTGACCGACGCCACGCGCTGCTCCCCGTCCCGCCGGAGTACCGTGCGGGGCATGACCGATCAGGACTTCACCACGCAGGTCACGGTGCGCGGCTACGAGACCGACACCCAGGGCCACCTCAACCAGGCCGTCTACCTGCAGTACGCCGAGCACGCCCGCTGGGAGTACCTCCAGGCGGCCGGGATCCGCCAGGCCGACCTCGTCGCCAAGGGCGTGGGCCCGGTGGTGCTGGAGACCACGGTGAAGTACCTGCGGGAACTGCGAGCCGGGGACACGGTGGAGATCAGCTGCGCGTTCAGCTGGCGGGAGGGCAAGACCTTCCAGGTGGTGCAGCGGCTGGTCCGCGAGGACGGCGTGCTGGCCGCGGAGATCACCGGGGTGGGCGGCATCCTCGACCTGGCGGAGCGCCGGCTGGTCGGCGACCCGCGCGAGCCGCTGCGCGCCCTCGCCTCGGACCCGGGGCTACTCGGCCTCTGACAACTCCGCCGGCCGCCCCGCACCTGCCGGTGCCGTGCGTCCCGTCGCCGCGTGTACCGGCACCGCGCGGGGCGGGGCCCCCGCCGTCCGGGGCAGGTCGGCGGCGGCGATCAGCGCGGCCAGCCCGGTGGTCACCGGCACCGCCGCGACCAGCCCGATGCTGCCCACCAGGGTGCGGGCGATCTCCTCCGCGACCAGTTCGCTGGTGGCCACGGACACCACCGTCCGGTGGGCGGTGGAGAACAGCAGGAGCAGCGGCAGCGCCGCGCCCGCGTACGCCAGGACCAGGGTGTTCACGGTCGAGGCGATGTGGTCGCGGCCGATCCGCATGCCCGTCCGGTACAGCCGGCCGGCGCCCATCGCCGGATCGGCCTCGTGCAGTTCCCAGACCGCCGAGGTCTGGGTGACCGTCACGTCGAACAGCACGCCGAGCGAGCCGATCACGAACCCGGCCAGCAGCAGGCCCCGGATCTCGATGCCGGGGTAGAGGGTGTGGACGAACCCGGTCTCCTCCGAGGTGTTCCCGGTCAGGTGCGCCCAGGCGGCGAACAGCAGGCTCAGCAGCCCGATCAGCACCAGGGACAGCAGCGTTCCGAGCACCGCCACCGAGGTGCGGGCGGACAGCCCGTGGCACAGGTAGAGGGCGATCAGCATGATCGCGCCGGCGCCGACGACCGCCACCAGCAGCGGGTCCGAGCCGCGCAGGACGGCGGGCAGGATGAACAGCGAGAGCACGGCGAAGCTGATCGCCAGCGCGATCAGCGCGGTAACCCCGCGCCAGCGCCCGATCACCACCACCACGACCGCGAACAGCCCCGCCAGCACGCCCATCGGCAGGTTCCGGTCCACGTCCACCACGCTGTACCGGAGGTCCTCGGGCGCGCCCGGTGCGGCCGCCAGGACGACGCGTTGGCCGAGCCCGTACTGCCGGGGCTCGGACGGGTGGACGACCACGGTGAAGGTGCGGCCCCGGTCCGGGCCGTCCGTGACCTCGACGGTGTCCTGCCCGCAGGTGCCCCGGTCGGCGGGGGCGGGGTCGCCGCAGGGCACCTCCCGGACGGTGGTGACCCGCCCGTGGCGGATCTGCTGGTCGAAGCCGACCCCGGTGTGCCGGTGGGCGGGCACGCCGCCCGGCCAGAGCACCGCCAGGCCGACGGCGACCGCCACCGCGAAGGGGATCAGCACGGCCGCGATCACCTTGCGCAGGTGGGCGGAGACCGGCGCGGCCGGCCCGTGCGCGTGCGCGTGCACCACCGGCACGGCGTGCCCTTCGTGCCCGTCGCCCTCGTGCCCGTCGCCGTCGTGTCCGCCACCCGCGGGCCCGCCACCCGCATGCCCGCCGTGCGGGTTCCCTGCCGTCACCTGACGCCTCCTCGGATTCCCGGGGGATTACCCCACCCCCCGCCAGCCAGCTGCCCGCATGGCCCCAAGTCCACCGCCACAGCAGACTCTTGCGCATGTCGAACACCATCCGTCGTACCGCCGCCGCCACCGTGGCCGCCGCCCTCGCCGTCTCCGCACTCACCGCCCTGCCCGCTGCCGCCGCCCCGGAACACCACGGCGGAGGCGAGCTCGACTGGTCCACCTGCCAGAGCCAGAGCGACCCCCGCCAACAGTGCGCCGACCTCACCGTCCCCCTGGACTACAACGACCCGGACGGCCGACAGATCACGCTCGCCGTCTCCCGGATCGCCACCGCCAAGCCCGGCCTGCGCCACGGCGTGCTGCTGACCGTCCCCGGCGGGCCCGGCGGTTCCGGACTCGGCATCCCCGCGAGCGCCGCCAAGCGCCTCCCGCAGTCCGTCCTGGACCGCTTCGACCTGGTCGGCTTCGACCCGCGAGGCGTCGGCCGCTCCACCCCGGTCAGCTGCGGGCTGGACCACGCCGACCTGGCCATGGTCAACCTGCGCCCCTGGCCCGCCGCCGACGGCTCGATCGACGGGAACCTCGCCACCGAACGCCGGATCGCCGAAACCTGCGCCCGCAACGGCGGCCCGGTGCTGCGCAGCATCTCCACCGCCAACGAGGCCCGGGACATGGACCGGATCCGCCAGGCCCTCGGCGAGCGCAAGCTCTCGCTCTGGGGCACCTCCTACGGCACCTACGCGGGCGCCGTCTACGCCACCGTGTTCCCCCGGCGGACCGATCGGATCGTGCTGGACAGCAACGACGACCCGGATCCGTCGCGGGTCGGCCGCGGCTGGCTGGCCGCCTTCGGCCAGGGCGCGGAGGACCGCTTCCCCGACTTCGCCAAGTGGGCCGCGGCGCCGGACAATCCGGACCGGATCGCGGACACCCCCGAGCAGGTGCGCCCGCTCTTCCTCGACCTCGCCGCCCGCCTGGACGCCGCGCCGCTGCCCTGGCCCGGCGCCAACCCGGCCGAGCTGAACGGCAACGTCCTGCGGGAGACCATGCTGGAGAGCCTGTACGCGGACGCCAAGTTCCCCGATCTGGCCCGGCTGATGGTGGCCGGTCTCGGCCGACGCCCGCTGCCCGCACCGGTCCTGCCGCCCGAGCAGGCGGTGCAGAACACCATCGCGGTCTCCGTCGGAACCCTCTGCAACGACGTCAGCTGGCCCTCCGATCCGACCGGCTACGCCGAGGGCGTCGCCGCCGACCGCGCCGCCCGTCCGCTCACCGCGGGCATGCCGGTGAACGTGATGCCCTGCGCCTTCTGGCCGTTCAAGCCCGCCGAGCCGCCGGTGCGGGTGAGCGACCGCGGACCGGCGAACGTCCTGCTGGCCCAGAACCTGCGGGACCCGGCCACCCCGTACCGGGGTGCGCTCAGGCTCCGTGCCGCCCTCGGCGACCGCGCCAGGATGGTCACCGTGGACTCCGGAGGCCACGACGTCTACCTGGCGAACGGGAACGCCTGCGGCGACGCGGCGGTGACGGACTTCCTGGTGACGGGCCGTCGACCGGGCGGGGACGTGCTCTGCCCGGCGGGCTGACGTCCGGCAGTTCGTACGGGGAGACAACGGGCCGTGGGCGAACGGCCCTTGTCCCTCCGTGGGCCTCCATTCGACCCTCGCACATGGGTCGAACCTGTCGCGATTTTGTGACAATAGTTCGCCAACACGCCGCCCGCCGCGGGGATTCGCGGCCTTAATGTTCGAACTATGTCACCGAAGAGCCGCATACCTGCCCCGGACCCGGGCGACACCTGGGTACCCCGCCCCCGGCGCCGACAGACCCCGCTCGGAATCCTGCGCCATGCGGCGACCTTCCTCGGCTCCAGCGTGCTGGGCGGCGTCCTGCTGGCGGGCCTGATCCTCCCGGGGGCGGGCGCGGTCGGCCTCGGCGCCAAGGACGGCGCCGAGGGCTTCGAGAGCATCCCCGACGACTTCAAGACCCCGCCGCTCACCCAGGCCACCCAGATCTACGACGCCAAGGGCGGCCTGATCGCGAAGGTCTACGAGCGCGACCGCACCGTGCTGACCGCCGAGCAGATGTCACCGCTGATCCGCAAGGCCCAGGTGGACATCGAGGACGCGCGCTTCTACGAGCACGGCGCGGTGGACCTCAAGGGCGTCCTGCGGGCGATCACCAAGAACGCCGAGAGCGGAGCCGCCGTGCAGGGCGCCTCCACCCTCACCCAGCAGTACGTGAAGAACGTCAACGTCGAGATGGCCGGGGACGATCCGGTGGCGGTGCGCGAGGCCCAGCGCAAGACCCTCGGCCGCAAGATCCAGGAACTCCGGTACGCCATCAAGCTGGAGGAGGACCTCTCCAAGGAGCAGATCCTCACCAACTACCTGAACATCACCTTCTACGGCCACCAGGCGTACGGCATCCAGGCCGCCTCCCAGCGCTACTTCAGCAAGGACGCCAAGGACCTCACCCTCCCCGAGGCGGCGATGCTCGCCGGGCTGGTGCAGAACCCGTCCCAGTACGACCCCAGGCTTCACCCGGTGGCCGCCCAGAAGCGCCGGGACACCGTGCTCGACAAGATGGTCGAGAACACGCACATCTCCGCCGACCAGGCGAAGGAGGCGAAGGCCGCCCCGCTCGGCCTGAACTACCGCGACCCGCAGAACGGCTGCATCACCGCCCAGGCCGGCATGGGCTTCTTCTGCGACTACGTCCGCCACGTGGTCAAGCAGGACCCGGCCTTCGGCAAGAGCGCCGCCGAGCGCAAGAAGCTCTGGGACACTGGCGGCCTGAACATCTACACCACCCTCGACCCCGACAAGCAGGCCGCCGCCCAGAACGCCGTGTCCACCAAGGTGTACGTCACCGACCCGGTCTCGGCGGCGATGACGATGGTCGAGCCCGGCACCGGCAAGATCCTGGCGATGGCCCAGACCCGCCCCTACGGCCTGGCGAAGGAGAAGAACCAGACCGTCGTCAACCTCAACGTGGACGCGGCGATGGGCGGGGGCATCGGCTTCCAGCCCGGTTCCAATTTCAAGCCGATCGTGGCCGCCGCCGCCCTGGAGGCCGGGCTGCCGCCCACCCAGCAGTACGACTCGCCGAACCGGATGGACTGGCCGACGATGAAGACCTGCGACGGCACCTGGAAGAACCTCAGCAGGGGCAAGAAGGACGGGGTCATCCCCAACGAGAGCCCGAGTGAGAAGGGCCCGTACGCACTCAAGCAGGCCATGGCGCTCTCCGTGAACACCTACTTCGTGCAGATGGAGCAGGAGATCGGGCTCTGCGCCGTCAGGCAGATGGCCAACAAGCTGGGCGTGACGGCCAAGGCGAGCGGCGACCCGCTCCAGGAGGTGCCGGCCCTGGGCCTCGGCACCCAGGAGGTCAGCCCGCTGACCATGGCGAACGTCTACGCGACCTTCGCCGCCCGGGGCGACTACTGCGCGCCGCTGGCGGTCAACCGGATCACCACCGTGGACGGCAAGGACGTCCCGGTGCCGCCGGCCCGCTGCAACCGGGTGATGTCCACCGACACCGCCGACGTGATCAACAGCGTGCTGCTCGGGGTGACCGAGAAGGGCGGCACCGCCCGCGACCTCCGGTTGGACGACGACCGCCAGATCGCCGGCAAGACCGGCACCACGGACGAGAAGAAGTCCGCCTGGTTCACCGGCTACACCGGCAACCTGTCCGGCTCGGTCTGGCTGGGCAGCCCGGGCACCAAGGTGCCGATGCGCAACATCCGGATCGGCGGCCAGTACCAGGCCGAGGTGTTCGGGGCGACCGGTCCGGGACCGATCTGGCAGAAGGCGATGAGCGACGCCGTCCGCACCGTGCCGGACAAGGAGTTCACCACCGTCTACATCCCGGACCCGGTCAGGCACGACCCCGGCTGCGCCACCCCCGGCGCCTCGCCCGGCTCGGCCACCTGCACCGGAGCGCCCAGCCCGGGCGAGACCGGCAGGCCGCACGGCACCAACCCCGCCCCCGGCGGCCCGTCCACCCGCTACACCCCGACCACCCCGCCGGACCCCGAGGACCAGTGAGCCCCGCACGGCGAACGGCCCTTGCCCCCGTGGGCCTCGGGGCAGGGCAGTCGCCGTGGGCGGCGCGGCTACCGCGCCTCGACCGGCTCGCCGCTGTCCTGGTCGAGGTTGAACACCCGCCGGTAGGAGTCGGTGACCACGGTGATCTGCGTCCGCCCGGTCCAACTCGCCCCCACCAGCCGGGCGCCGTCCGGTGCGCCGCCGACTTCCGCCAGCAGCCAGCGCCGGGCCGACCAGCCCTCGCCGCTCTCCAGCAGCACCTGCCAGTGCTCACCGGCCTGCGGCCCGGAGCCGTACGAGCGGTGCACCACCACCAGGGCCCGCTCGGCGCCGGCCGGGGCGTCCTCCCGGCTGCGGGTCTCGGCCGCCGACACCTTGTGCGCGGCCAGCACCCCGAGCAGGAACACCACCCCGGCGGTCACCGTGACCGCCCGGGTGGCCGTCCGTACGGCGGTGCGGCGGTCGCTCAGCCAGGCGGCGGCGATCATCGCGGCCAGCGCGCCGCCGAGCAGCAGCTCCGGCCGGTTCAGCAGGTCGGCGACCAGCATCAGGCCGCCGGAGCGGCTCTCCCACTGCCCCTCGGTGTACAGCAGCACGGCCACCGCCCCGCAGGCCAGCAGCACCCGGATGAGGGCCCGCCTGGCGTGCGGCGTCCGGCCGTCCCGGCGCTCGTTCATCGTCCCCCCGGTCATGTGGTCACAGCTCCGCGAGAAGTTTCCGGCCCTCCGGCCAGTCGCCCAGCCCCGAGTCCGAGTTGAGGTGCCCGTGCGCGCCCGGCTCGACGTAGCGGGCGCCCCAGGCCGCGGCGAACTCCCGGGCCCGTGCGGGAGTCACCCACGGATCGTCGGTGGAGGAGACCACCACCGTCGGGAACGGGAAGCGCTCCAGCGCCACGGGCCGGAAGCCCAGCAGCTCCGGCACCTCGGCGGTGTCGACGTCCGCCGGGGCGACCAGCAGCGCGCCCCGCACGGCGGCGGTCCGCGCGGCCGAGGCCCCCGCCACCCAGCGGGCCGCGGTGACGCAGCCCAGGCTGTGCGCGACCAGCACGACCGGCCCCTCGGCGGCGGCCGCCTCCACCGCCGCGTCCACCCGGGCCACCCAGTCGTCCTGCTCCGGGTGGTCCCAGTCCGCCTGCTCGACCCGGCGGAAGGCCTCCGGCTCGGCGGCCTCCCAGCGGGTCTGCCAGTGCGCGGGGCCGGAGTTCTGGTAGCCGGGGAGGACGAGATAGGTGGTGCGGTCGGGCATGGTTCCTCCGGGAGGCGGTCGGGCTGACTGCTGGGAATGGACGTCCGGTGGACGGACGGTGGGCGGTCGGTGGACGGGCAGCACGAGAGTCTAGGCCGCGCCCGCCGCGGCGCCGTAGCCGGGCGCCGCACCCGATCGGCAGGCCCGCTCCCCGAGTCTTTCGCCGCACCCGCGACCGCACCCGCCACCGCCCCCGGCGCGCACGGCTCGTGACCGGCGCATGAGCCGGGTGATGCGCCGCCGTGCACCCGGTGCGCCCTGTTGCCAACGGCGCGGCCGGTACGGGAGGTTGGACCGGGCCCGAGTGGCGGCGACCACCGCCCCCGGTCCCGACCAGGCCTGACGCTCGATCACGTGGAGGGATGTCGGCGATGGCATCGAAGATCCTGCTCGTCACCGGGGACGCCGCCGAGTCGCTGGAGGTGTTCTACCCGTACCAGCGGCTGCGCGAGGAGGGCTACCAGGTCGACATCGCGGCCCCGACCAAGAAGCGCCTGCAGTTCGTGGTGCACGACTTCGTGGACGGCTACGACACGTACACGGAGAAGCCCGGCTACACCTGGCCCGCCGACCTCGCGCTGGCCGACGTCGACCCGGCCGACTACGTCGCCCTGGTCATCCCCGGCGGCCGCGCCCCCGAGTACCTGCGCAACGACCCGGAGGTGCAGCGGATCGCCCGGCACTTCTTCGACGGGGACAAGCCGGTCGCCCAGATCTGCCACGGCCCGCTGATCACCGCCGCCGCCGGACTGCTCGACGGCCGCCGCACCTCCGCCTATCCCGCGCTCGCCCCGGACATCAAGGCGGCGGGCGCAGAGTTCGTGGAGGGCGAGGCGGTGGTGGACGGCGTGGTCGTCTCGGCCCGGGCCTGGCCCGACCACCCGGCGTGGCTGCGGGCCTTCATCGAGGTGCTGCGCACCAAGGCCCCGCTGAACTGATCCCGCTCCGCCCGTACCCCGAGAGAACTCGGGGTACGGCTCCGGGGCCTGGCCGGGGCCGCGGGCCCTCCTCCAGGCTGATGACCGCCGCCGCTCGCCCTGCCATGGTGTCAACGGCCTTGGGACAAGCTGGGGTTGTCGGGATTCCGGTGGTCTCGGACCCCGGCCCCCGGAGTGCCGCGCTCGCCCCTTCCGCCGTACCCGGCCTCGTACCCGGCCTCGCCCGCGCCGCGCCCTGACCGGCCCCCTACGCTGACCGGCGACAGACCGCCGACCGTCACGCCAGGAGGACGAGCCATGGCAGAACCGCTGATCGCCGCCGTCGGGGGCAAGGCGCCCGCCGTCGACCCGGGTGCCTTTCTCGCGCCCAACGCGGTCGTGGTGGGTGACGTCACCGTCGCCGCCGGCGCGAGCATCTGGTACGGCGCCGTGCTGCGCGGCGACGCCGAGTCGATCGCCGTCGGCGCGGGCAGCAACATCCAGGACAACTGCACCCTGCACGCCGACCCCGGCTTCCCGCTGGTGGTCGGCGAGCGCGTCTCGGTCGGCCACAACGCGGTGCTGCACGGCTGCACCGTCGAGGACGACGTCCTGGTGGGGATGAGCGCCACCGTCCTCAACGGCGCCCGGATCGGCGCGGGCTCGCTGGTGGCGGCCGGTGCCGTGGTCACCCAGGGCGTGGACGTCCCGCCCGGCTTCCTGGTCGCGGGCGTACCGGCGAAGGTCCGCCGCCCGCTGACCGAGGAGGAGAGGACCGGCATCAAGGCCAACGGTGACGGGTATCTGCTGCTCGCCGAGGCCCACCGGCGGATCTGAGGCGTTTCCCCGCGGCCGCCGGGGCGTGTCTGACAATTCGCATCGGAGCGGCGCCCGGCGGGAAGTGTCAGACACGCCCTACAGCCGGTCGTAGACGGCGGACAGCCGGTGCAGCACCTCGGCGGCCCGGTCGAGGGCCTCCTCGTCGTAGTCGTCGAGGTCGCTGTGCAGGGCCTCGGCCAGCGCCTGCTGGCGCTGCCGGTGGCGGTCGCGGCCCGCGTCGGTGAGGGTCACCAGGACGGAGCGCTTGTCCTCGGGCGGGCGGGTGCGGGTGACGTAGCCAGCGTTGACCAGGCCGTTCACCAGCTGTGTGGTGGCGGCGCCGGTGGTCTCGGTGCCGGCGGCGAGCTGGGTGATGGTGAGTGGCCCCTGCTCGGCCAGGGTGCGCAGGGCCCGGGCGTGGGTGAGGGAGAGGGCCCCCGGGGTGCGGGTGGCGCGGCCGCGCAGTCGGGCGTCGGCGGCGCTGAGGCGGTAGGCGGCGCGGGCCAGGCGGTCGAGTGCCTGGGCGCGTCCGCGGGTGGGCGGCGGCTCGGCCATGGGCGGTGTCCTCCTCGGTGGTCGAGTGGGTCGAGCGGGTTGACAGCAGCCTAGCCTCAGTACTTAATGAATAAGTACTTAATCGCTAAGTACTTATCTATCTATCCAGAAGGAGACCCCCATGACCATCCGTTCCACCGGCCAGAGCTGGGCCCTGGACGTCGCCCTCGCCCAGGGCGGCTTCGACGCCCTGCACCCCGAGGCCGTCGGGACCATGGAACAGCTCGGCCATGACCACACCGACTTCGCGAAGGTGTTCGCACTGGTCAGGAGCGGCGCGATGCTGCCCAAGGCGTGGGCCACGGTGGCCGGCCAGGCCGAGGAGCGCGCCGCGCACCACGAGCGCGGGGGATTCGCCCAGACCGCCGCCGACCTCTACCTGCGGGCGGCGGTGATGTGGGGCCGGGCGCAGTACTCGATCTTCGACGCCGCCGATCCGCGCAAGGCGGCCATGCGCGCCCGCGCCAACCACTGCGTGGAGCGTCTCGGCGCGCTGCGCGACGGCCGGGTGCGGCGCGTGGTGCTGGACTTCGAGGGCTCGCGGATCCACGCCCTGCTGCACCTGCCGGCCGGCCGGGTCGAGAACGCGCCCGCCGTCATCCTCGGCCCGGGGATGGACATGATCAAGGAGGACTACATCTGGGCGGCGGAGCGCTACTACACCTCCCGCGGCATGGTCGCGCTGTCCATCGAGGGCCCGGGCCAGGGCGAGACCCGGGCCGGCGGACTGACCGTCGACCTCGGCAACTACGAGCGGGCGATCGGCCGCTACCTCGACCACCTGGCCTCGCTCCCGGAGGTGGACGCGGAGCGGATCGGCATGTTCGGCATCTCGATGAGCGGTTACTGGGGCTCCCGGGCCGCCGCCACCGACCGCCGGCTGGCCGCGCTCGCCGCCTTCGAGGCCGTCACCGGGGACTTCGCGACGATCTTCGAGCGCGCCCAGCCGACCTTCAAGAACAACTACATGTACATGGCCGGGTACACCGACGAAGAGGCCTTCGACCGCGACCTGGCCCACCGGATGCCGCTCGGCGACCTGGTCGCCGACATCACCTGCCCGGTGCTCTACGGCATCGGCGAGTTCGACGAGCTGACCGACCTGGGCCAGGCCCTGGAGAGCTTCGAGCGCATCCGGGCTCCCAAGGAGCTGCGGGTCTACGAGGACGAGTTCCACCCGCTGGGCGGGGTGGCCGCCGAGGCCTTCCGCTTCGGCGCGGAGTGGCTGGAGCGGGCCCTCGGCGGCGAGTTCGCCGACCCGGGCCGCGACGTGCGCCACCACGTCCACCGCGACGGACGCACCACCGACGGAACCGCCGACCCGGCCTGGTGGCTCGGCGCCGCCCCGGTGGCGCTCGGCGAACTGCGCCGGGGCTGAGCGGCCGGAGGGCGGCGCTCGTCTGAGCGGCCGGGCTACGGGGCTCGGCCGGGTCGTCGCGCTACGGCGTCGGGGCCGGAGCGGCGCCCGCCGGTTCCCCCGCCGGTTCCCCCGCCGGCTCCGCTGCCGGTCCCCCCGCCGGTTCGACCGGCGCGGGGGCCGGCGGGCGCCGGTCGGCGGCCCAGGCCAGCACCGCGACGACGGCGCCGGAGGCGGCCAGGCCCGAGCCCACCAGGGTGGGGGAGGTCCAGCCGAACCCGGCGTCCAGCGCCAGCCCGCCGAAGTACGCCCCCTGGGCGTTGGCCAGGTTGAAGGCGCCCTGCACCGTGGCCGAGGCCAGCGTGGGTGCGCTGCGCGCCTTGCGCATGACCAGGGTCTGCACCGCCGGGACGATCGCGAAGCCGAACAGTCCGATCAGCACCACCGTGACGGCCGCCGACCAGCGGGCGTGCGCGGTCACGGCGAGCAGCGCCAGGGCGGCCGAGAGCAGGACGAAGGCCGCGCAGACGGTGGGGCGCAGCGCCCGGTCGGCGGCGAACCCGCCGAGCACGTTGCCGATCGTCATCCCCACCCCGAACAGCGCCAGCACCAGGGTCACCGAGCCGGTCGCATACCCCGAGACCTCGGTGAGCAGCGGTGCGATGTAGCTGTAGCAGGCGAACAGTCCGCCGCAGCCCAGCACCACGGTGGCAAGCGCCAGCCAGAGCTGCCCGCTGCGGAAGGCCCGCAGCTCGTGCCGCAGCCCGGACTGGGCGGGGGAGGGGAGGGCGGGCACCAGCCGGGCGATGGCGAGCGTCCCGGCTGCGGCGGTCAGCACCACCACCAGCATGGTCGCCCGCCAGCCCAGGTGCTGGCCGAGGAGGGTGGCGGCCGGGACGCCGACGATGTTGGCGACGGTCAGCCCGGAGAACATCACCGCGACCGCCCGTGCCCGCCGGTCCGGCGCCACCAGCTCGGCGGCGGCCACCGCCCCGGCCCCGAAGAAGGCGCCGTGCGGAAGTCCGGTGATCAGCCGGGCGGCGGCCAGGGTCCAGAAATCGGGCGCCAGCGCGCACAGCAGGTTGCCGGTCGCGAACAGCCCGGCGAGCGAGACCAGCACCGCCTTGCGGGGCTTGCCCGCGGCCAGCGCGGTGAGCAGCGGCGCGCCGGCCACCACCCCCAGCGCGTAGGCGGAGATCAGCCAGCCCGCCCGCGGGATGGAGACGTGCAGACCGTCGGCGACCTGGGGGAGCAGCCCCATGGCGGCGAATTCGGTGGTGCCGATGGCGAAAGCGGTGACGGCCAGCGCGAACAGCGCGAGAGGCAAGGGGGTGACTCCGGGGTGACGCCCGCGCCCGGGACTGCACGCGGCGGTGATTCGTTCACCGGGAATTCTAATCCGGCCGGATGACGCCCTCGTGAGCCCCGTGTGACGAGCGGGGACCGGGTGACCGAAGAAGGTCGCCGATGCGGCCGCCGCGCGGGAGACTGGGGTCATGTGCCGCAACATCAAGACGCTGCGACCGCCCGTGACGCCCGACGCCGACGAGGAGGACTTCCGCGCCGCCGCGCTGCAGTACGTCCGCAAGGTGTCCGGCTTCCGCGCCCCGGCCGCGCGCAACCGCGAGGCCTTCGACCGGGCCGTGGACGCGGTCGCCGAGGCCACCGCCCGGCTGCTCGACGAGCTGGAGGTCCGCAGCTCGCACGCCCGGGCCGCGGAGGCCACCGTCTGAGGCCCGGCGCGTACGGGCCGCCCAGGGAGCAGGAGCCGGTGATGAACCCCGCCAACCGTTACGCCCTCACCTTCCCCGGCATGCCCGGTACCCAGGCCCCGCAGGACGTGGTCGTGGTGGCCCGGACCGATGCCAAGGGCCCGGGCGGACACCCCGTGTACGAGGACGACAGTGGGATCGTCCGGGCCGAGATCAGCGACGCGGGGGAGGTCCGGATGCTCGCCAGCGGCGGCCACCAGACCCCGCACCTGCCGGTGCACGCCCATCCGCTGCCATAGGGCCTGTCCCCGCAGGGCTCGTCCGCCGTACGGGCCGTCCTCGAACTCCCGCCCGCGCGGCGGTCCGTGGGGCACAATCGCTCCATGACCACAGCGATCTGGCAGGGGACCGTCGTCGCCCGGAGCGAGGACACCGTCGTCGTCGAGGGCAACCACTACTTCCCGCTCGACTCCGTCCGGGCCGAGTTCCTGCGGCCCTCCGACACCACCACGGTGTGCGGCTGGAAGGGCACCGCCAACTACTACACGCTGGAGGTGGCCGGGCGGAGCAACCCGGACGCCGCCTGGTACTACGCCGACCCGAAGCCCGGTGCGGAGCACGTCCGGGGCCGGGTGGCCTTCTGGCGCGGCGTGGAGATCACCGAGTAGCGCGCGACGCGCCGCCCCCGGCCCGTCTGCGGGTCGGGGGCCGGTCGTCGGGGGCCGGTCGTCGGGGGCCGGGTCAGGCGGCCGGTGGCGGGGCGACCGCTCCGTGACCCTCCTTGACGCCGTTCACCATCGCCTGGTGGACGGCCCGCGCGGTGCTCTCGTCCGCCGCGGGCACCGGACTGCCGGAGACCGTGTACCAGTCGAGCGCGCCGGTGTACTGGACCGTCAGCCGGGCCTCGCCGTCCACCCACGTGGTGTGCACCGTGAGGTCGCCGGAGATCGGCCCGACCTCGGCGGTGGTGACCCCTCCGGGGCCGCTGATGATCGACTGGGTGGTCCAAGTCGCCCACGAGGTGCGCGGGTCCGCGGCCGGCCGGGCCTGTCGGCCGGCTTGATCGTGTTCGGTCATGCGCCTATCCTCCCCCGCCGGTGAGCCGCCGCCCGGGCAGTGACACCTGCGGTCGCAGGGACCGCCCGATTCGGTCGGGCGGTCGGATGGGTGTGGCGGACGGTCAGCTGTTCGCGCCGGGTTCGTCCAGCATGGAGTCGCCCTCCGCCTGGGAGGTGTCCTGTGCGTGCAGGTTCTGCATCGAGGTGATGCCCTCCTCGGGATCTGCGGCGCGGACGTCCTCCTCGCGGTCGGTGCTCACCCCGGAGCGTTCGCTCATGTCGGTCATCGCGGGCTCCGTCTCCTCGGCCGGTCCCGGCAACGCCCGGGCCGGGGGCGTGGCTGGGCGGGTCTGTCTGTAGCCCCTCCAGCCTGCCTCCGGCCCGGCGAAGAGGCCAGTCGGGTGACCGTGCGCTCCCGCCGCCGAGGCCGCTCCCGCCGCCGCCCGACGCTCCCGCGCGGCGGCCGGTCGGGCTCACCAGGTCACGGGCAGCGACCGCATCCCGTAGATGAACGATTCGGTACGGAACTCCCGCTCACCCTGCGTGACGGCCAGCCGCAGGCCGGGCAGCCGCCGGAACAGGGTCTCCAGGGCGACCTGGAGCTCGGCACGGGCCAGCGGCTGGCCCAGGCACTGGTGCACGCCGAAGCCGAACGCCATGTGCCGCCGGGCGTCGCGGTCCAGGTCCAGCTCGTCCGTGGGCCGACGGCCGGCGCCGCCGAACACCTCCTCCTCCCGGTTGGCGGTGGAGACCATCGCGATCACGCCCTCCCCGGCCCGGACCGTGACGCCGCCCAGTTCCACGTCCTCCAGCGCGACCCGGGGCAGCCCGGTGTGCACGATGGTCAGCAGGCGCAGCAGCTCCTCCACCGCGCCGGGCAGCGCGTCCGGGTCGGCGAGCCGGGCGATCTGCTCGGGCTGCTCCAGCAGCAGAGCGGTCGACAGCGAGATCATGTTCGCGGTCGTCTCGTGCCCGGCTATCAGCAGCAGGACCCCGGTGCTGGCGACCTCGTCCAGGGTCAGGTCGTCCCGCACGGCGAGTCGGCTGAGGATGTCGTCCTCCGGCCGCTCGCGCTTGCGGGCCGCCAGGGTGCGCAGGTACTCCAGGACCTCGTCCCGGGCCGCCTTGAGCTGCTCCGTGGTGCTCTCCCGGCTGAGCAGGGTGCGGCTCAGGCCCTGGAAGCGGTCGCGGTCCCCGTACGGCACACCGAGCAGCAGGCAGATCACCAGCGAGGGCACCGGCAGCGCGAACTCGGCCACCAGGTCGGCCTCGGTGCGGCCCTCGGTCATCCGGTCCAGCGCCTCGTCCACGATCCGCTGGATGTCCGGACGCAGCGCGGCCACCCGCTTGACCAGGAACTCGCCGGTGACCATGCGGCGCTGCCGGGCGTGCTCGGGGTCGTCGAGCCGCAGGAAGCTCGGGTTGTCGGTGATCAGCGTCTCGCGGCCGCCGGGGACCAGCAGCGGGAACGCCGGGTGGCGCACGTCGGCGCTGAAGCGGCGGTCGGACAGGACGGTACGGACCTCGGCGTAGCCGGTCGCCAGCCAGCAGGAGCTGCCGTCGGGCAGGTCGGCGCGGGTCATCGGGCCGGTGGCGGCGGCCTCGGTGTAGGCGGGCGGCGGGGCGAACGGGCAGCGGCTGGAGTGCGGGGCCGGCAGGGGGACGGCCTGGGCGGTGGGTGTGGTGGTCACGGTGGGGGTCTCCTCGCGTCGCGGGGTGCTGGTGTCGAGGTGTCCTCGTGGGGTCGTGGGGTCTTCGGTGGGGTGGTGGTGTGCTCGTGGGGTGGTGGTGTGCTCGTGGGGCCGTGGGTCGAACGGCCCGCCGGTCAGGCCCCGCCCTGGCCCGCCCCGTCCTCGGTGACGGTGATCGCGCCGCCCGGGCAGAGTTCGGCGGCCAGTCGGACGTCCTCGAACTGGTCCGGCTGGACGTTGGTCTGACGAAGCCTCACCAGACTGTCCTGTTCGTCCTGGTCGAAGACCGCGGGGACGTTCATGACGCACATCCCGGAGCTGCAGCAACGGTCCCGGTCGACGCTCACCTGCATGTCGGGCACCTCTCTCCAGTGCGCCGCCGGCTGCCCGGCGGCCGCCTCTCGTTGTCATCGCCAACCTAACCGCCGCTCGTCCGTCCACGGAGTGCGCGGCGGCCGGATCGCGGAGATTGGCCGATTCGCTCCTCGTTCCAAATCGCCTGTGTGCAATTGGGTTTGAGCTGACGTCAGGCCGTCGGGCGGCGCACGACGCTGAGCCGAGGGTGCGGTTCACAGGCCCTCGGCGGCCGCCAGCTCCCGTACGGTGGCGACGGTGTCCGCCTCGGTGGCGCTCTTGTCCGACCGGTAGCGCACCACCCGGGCGAACCGCAGCGCCAGCCCGGCGGGGTAGCGGGGGCTGCGCTGGAGGCCGTCGAAGGCGATCTCGACGACCAGTTCCGGCCGGACCCACACCGTCCGGGCGTCCCGCTCGGTCTCCCGGGCGAGCAACTCGGCGGTCTGCCAGGCGAGGGTCGCGTCGGTCAGCCCCTTGAAGGTCTTGCCGAGCATCACCCACGGGCCGAGGCCCGGCTCGCCCGCGGTCGCCCGGGCCGCCAGGTGCAGATTGCTCAGGTACCCCTGCCGGCGACCGCTGCCCCACTCGGCGGCCAGCACGACCAGGTCCAGGGTGTGCCGGGGCTTCACCTTGATCCAGCCCGCCCCGCGCCGCCCCGCCGCGTACCCGGCCGCCGGGTCCTTCACCAGCACGCCCTCGTGGCCGAGCGCCAGCGCCTCCCGGAAGAACGCCAGCGCCTGCGCCCGGTCCCCGGTCTCCCTCCGGGCGACCCGCAGTACCTCCGGCACCGCCTCGTCCAGCGCCGTCCAGCGCTCCCGGCCCGGCCGGTCCACCAGGTCCTCGCCGTCCCGGTGCAACAGGTCGAAGAAGTAGACACTGAGCGGCACTTCGGCCCGCAGCCGGTCCGGATCCCGCCGGGAGGCGGAGCGCGCCGCGGTCTCCTGGAACGGGCGCGGCCGCCCGTCCGGACCGAGCGCGATCGCCTCGCCGTCCAGCACCGCCGTCCGCACCGGCAACGCGAGCGCTGCCTCCACCACCTCGGGCACCCGCGCGGTGATGTCGTCCAGGCTGCGGGTGAACACCGCGACCTCGCCGCCGTCGCGGTGCACCTGCACCCGGATCCCGTCCAGCTTCCACTCCACCCCCGCCGGCCCGGTGCGCTCCAGGGCCGACGCCACATCCGGCGCCGAAGCCGCCAGCATCGGCCGCACCGCCCGTCCCACCTCCAAGCCGAACGCCGCCAGCGCCGCCGCGCCGCCCTGCAGCGCCGCCCGCGCCACCGCCCGCGCCGACCCCCGGAACATCAACGCCCGCCGCACCGCCGCCACCGGCACCCCGGCCGCCTGAGCCACCGCCTCCCCGACCAGCGCGTCCAAGGCCCCCTGCCGCAGATCCCCGACCAGCACCGCCCGCAGGAACCCCTGCTCCACCTCCGTCGCCCGTCCGAACAGCTCCACCAGCAACCGCCGCCGCTCCGCCTGCGACCCCGGCCCGCGCACCCCCGCGAGCCGCTCCAGCTCCCGCTCCGCCTCCCGCACCCCCAACGAGGCCTCCGCCGCCGGCCCCGGCAGGTCCCGCAGGGCCGCCCCCACCCCCCCCCGGCCCCCACCCCCCCCCCCACCCCCCCACCCCCCACCCCCCCCCCCCCCCCCCCCCCCCCCCCCCCCCACCACCCCCCCCCCCCCCCCACCCAC
>NZ_JBHWDU010000052.1:41154-58768 GCF_042734825.1 Kitasatospora sp. NPDC059648
TCCGCCATGTCCTGGAGATCCGGCAGGATCTCGTGGACGGCGCCGTCGCCCGGCTGGTCGCCGATCCAGTCGATGAGTTGCTGCCGGGTGATGACCACCGTCGAGCGGTTCACGTCCTCCGCCCCCAACTCCCGCAGGCACCCCGCCAACAACCCCACCTTCGCCCGCCGCCCGGGCTCCGCCGCCACCTCCCGCGACACCACCGCCAACCGCCACAGCCCCATCCGCCCACACCTCCAACCCCAGCATCGGCGCCCGGGCACCAGCCCGCACCCGGGCGGCGGCGCCCGGTCCGTACCGGTTCCACCAACCTCGTCCCGCACCGCGCGGTGCCCGGAGCCCGCCGCGCGTCCCGAGAGCCCGCAGGAGCCCGCATCGGCGATCCGGCGTCTGCCCTGCCGCCCCGGCATCCACACCCTGACGCCGCCGTCTGCGCCCGCTGCGGCGGCGGACGCGCGGGCCCGGAGCGGCCGGCTCCGCGGGCCCGGCGCTCATCCGGATCCGGGGTGGCCGCAGGCGCCCGCCGTGCCCGCCCGTATCCCTTCGCGGCCGCGTGCGCCCGCTGTGGCCGGGCCTCCGCTTCCGCCCCGCGCCCGGAGGTGCCGCCGGGTGCGTCCACTGCGGCGGCGGACGTGCACGACCCGTGGCCTGCCCGCTCCGGGGCGACGTGCGCACCTCGCAGGTCGCCTGCGAGGGTTCCCTGGCGACGGGTGATCTCCGTGCCACGGCCCGGCGCGTCCAGCCCCTGCCACGGCGAAGTAGGCTGGGCCGCCCGGGTGTTGATCCTGCCGGAGCGCGGAGGGGGAGTCGCCGTGGCGATCGAGTTCGTTCGCCGGGTGGACGGTCTGGTCTACCGGTACCACCAGGACGGCGAGTTCAACGGCAGACCGTCGTTCAAGCGGGTGGACCTCGACGTGTGGTGCCGGTGGCTGCCCGGGCGGGGCTGGTGCACCGTCGGTGCCGACGGGACCCCCAACGGGTGGCCGCTGGACGGCAGTTCCGGTCGGGGTGGGTTTCCGCCGCTCGGCCCGTGGCGCAGTTGGAAGGCCGGCCGGTCCTACCTCTACGACCTGTGCCGCGCCGGCCGGTGATGTGCGGGTGCCCGGTGGCGCGGGCAGTCGCGCCACCGGGCACCTCCCGTCAGAGCTCGGTGAGCTCGCCCAGGCCCAGGGTGCGGAGGGTGTGGTTGGCCAGCTGGAGGTGGCCGACGGCGTTGGGGTGGGCGGGGTCGTCCAGCCACGGGATCGCCTCGCCGTCGGGGAAGGCGGCGAGCCAGTGCGCCTCGTGGTCGACGAGCAGCGCGCCGGTCTCGGCGGCGAGTTCCCGGACGGCCTGGCAGTACGCGGGCATCTCGGCGCGGGGGGCGCGTCCGGCGTGGCTGACCACGACGGGCGTGTGCAGCACGATCTGCGCACCGGCGGACCGGCGGATGATCTCGCGCATGGCATCGCGGTATTCCGCGAGCCCCTCCAGCCCGGCGCGCGCGTCGTTGGTGCCGAGCGACAGCGACAGCACGTCCGGTGCGAACCGGCCGATGACGAAGTCGTACGCCGCGAGCACGTCGGTGGCCCGCCAGGCGGAGACGCCCGTGTTGACGACGATGTCCGTCAGCCGGTCCAACTGCCAGCAGACCCGTTCCCGCACGTGCTCGACCCAGCCGCGCGCGCCGTGGGTGTGGTAGACGGCTTGGGTGATGCTGTCCCCGGCCATCACCCAGGTCATCGGGTTGCCGGAGAGCTCGACCACGGACGTTTCCCCCTTGAAAGTGCTTGCAGCTTGCTGCCTCGACGCTCGGGGAAGTGATCTTAAAGCGCACCTGGCCGGTAGCCGCTCACCGGGGCACCGGCATGCCGTGCCAGGAGGAGAAGCCGCTGGTGGCCCCTCGACGGCCGCCCTTCGAAGGCCGTACCGCTCACGGGCGTTACTGCTTGACAGGGTACGTAATACTGTAACGCGGCGGCCGGGGCGCCGTCGGAAGCCGGTCGCGCCCGCGTACTCGCCCTGCAGCTCGGAGCACCACATGCACCCCTTCCTCGACCACCCGGGGCCGCTGGCCTTCGCGCACCGCGGCGGTGAGCTCGGGCATCCGGAGAACTCGCTGGCCGCGTTCGAAGCCGCCGTGGCGCTCGGGTACCGGTACCTGGAGACGGACGTGCACGCCACCGCGGACGGCGTGCTGGTGGCCTTCCACGACTCCCGGCTGGACCGGGTGACCGACCGTCGCGGAGCGGTGGCCGAGCTGCGGTGGGAGGAGGTCCGGCGGGCCCGGATCGGGGGTGCGGAGCCGGTGCCACTGCTGGAGGACCTGCTCGGCGCGTTCCCCGGGGTCCGGTTCAACGTGGACGTGAAGGCGGCGCCGGCCGTCGGGCCGCTGGTCGAGGCGATCCGCCGGACCGGCGCCTGGGACCGGGTCTGCGTCGGCGGCTTCTCCGACAGCCGCCTCGCCGCCGTCCGCGCCGCCGCCGGTCCCCGGCTGGCGACCTCGCTCGGCCCTCGCGAGGTGGCCCGGTTGCGGCTGCGCTCGCTGGCCGGTCCGCTCCTGCCCGGGCGCGGGGCGCCGTTCGCCGGGGTGTGCGCGCAGGTGCCGGAGCGGCACAAGGGGGTGCGGGTGGTCGACCGGGCCTTCGTCCGGGCCGCCCACCGGCTCGGGCTGCAGGTCCACGTGTGGACTGTGGACGATCCCACACGGATCAGGGCTCTCCTCGACCTGGGTGTGGATGGCATCATGGCGGATCGCATCGACGTCCTGCGGGACGTCCTCGGCGAGCGCGGCTGCTGGACGGACGGCAGCACCGGCTCCAGCACGGTGATTTAGGAGCCCCCATGAGCACCACGGACCACTTGCCGGACGACGTCTCGTCGCCTCCGGTGTCCGCCGGCGAAGGCCGGGACCTGCGCCGGATGCAGTTCGGCTGGTACATCAACGACTGGGCCAACGCCGCCTTCTCGGCCACCGTCCTGACGGTGTTCCTCGGGCCGTACCTCACCGAGGTGGCGAAGAACGCCGCGGACGCGTCCGGCGACGTGCACCCGCTGGGCCTGACGATCCGTGCAGGATCGTTCTTCCCGTACACGGTCTCCTTCTCGGTGCTGATCTCGGTCGCGGTGATGCTGCTGACCGGCACGGTCGCCGACCGCACCGGGCGGCACAAGGAGCTGATGTGCGGTTTCGCCTACGTCGGCGCGCTCGCCACCATGGGATTGTTCCTCCTGCACGGCGACCGCTACCTGCTCGGCGGCGCGCTGCTGGTGGTCGCCAACATCGCGTACGCGGTGTCCGTGGCGCTCTCCTACGCCTACCTTCCGGGCCTGGCCGCCCCCGACGAGCGCGACGCGGTCTCCTCCAAGGGCTGGGCCTACGGCTACGCGGGCGGCGGACTGCTGCTGGTCGCCAACCTGGCGCTGTTCCAGGGCCACGACGCGCTCGGCCTGTCCTCCGGCACCGCAGTGCGGATCTGCCTGGCCTCGGCCGGCCTGTGGTGGGCGCTGTTCACGATCGTCCCGATGCTTCGGCTGCCCTCCCGGGCCGGCGTCGTGCGCGAGCGCGCCGAGGCCGCGCCCGACCAGCCCGCCGCCGGCAGCCTGCGCGAACTCGGCCGCACCCTCAAGGGCATGCGCAAGCACCCGCTCACCCTGCTCTACCTGGCCGCCTTCCTCTGCTACAACGACGGCATCCAGACCGTCGTCTCGCAGGCCTCGCTGTACGGCAGCGAGGAGCTCGGGATGGAGCAGGGCTCGCTGGTCGTCGCCGTCCTGATGGTCCAGATCGTGGCGATCGGCGGCGCGCTGCTGCTCGGCCGGATCGCGCGCCGCTACGGCGCCAAGAGGACCATCCTCGGCTCGCTGGTCGGCTGGGTGGTCACGCTGGCCCTCGGCTACCTCATGCCCGCCCACCAGCCCGTCTGGTTCTACGCCCTGGCCTGCATGATCGGCCTGGTGCTCGGCGGCAGCCAGGCGCTCTCCCGCTCGCTGTTCTCCCACCTCATCCCGGCGGGCCGGGAGGCCGAGTACTTCAGCGTCTACAAGGTCAGCGACCGCGGCACCAGTTGGATGGGCCCGCTGGTCTTCGGCCTCGCCTACCAGGTGACCGGCAGCTACCGCTCGGCGATCATCTCGCTGCTGGTCTTCTTCGTGATCGGCTTCGCGGTGCTGGTGAAGGTCCCGGTGCGCCGCGCCATCGAGGCCGTCGGCAACCCCGTGCCCGAGCGGCTCTGACCCGGCCCCGGCGGCCGGGCGCACAGCCCCGCCGCCCGGCCGCGGGCGCCGGACGGGGTCAGGGGCCGGGGTCAGGGGCCGGTGATCAGCCGGCCGATGCCGTCGAGGAACTCCTCCAGGGTGGCGGCCGCGAGCTCGGAGTCGCAACGATGTGCCGGGCCCCGTCCTCGTCCTGCCAGCTGTAGCCCCGGTACCGCGCCGTCGGCTCGTCCACCGCCGGGGACCTCCGCTCGGTGGCCGCCGGGTCGGCCCACGGTAGGCGATGAGCCCGTGCCGGCGGAAAGCGCTTCACCCTGCCGGGTACCGCGCGCAGGCGTGTGCGGGTAGCCGCCGGAGTGGAGCACGGGGCGGCTGGTGTTGGCCGGGGTGGAGATCGGCCGGAGGCCGACGGGGCGTCATGCTGGCCTCCCTGTCCGAGCGGCCGACCGAGGAGACCGTAGTGAGCACCACCGCCGTACACCGTTGGACCGTCAGCGCGCCGGAGGCCGGGGACTACCCGGCATGGCGCGAGCTCTTCCGCGGCTACTGCGCGTTCTACCGGGTGCCGATGCCGGAGGAGAAGGCCGAGCTGGTGTGGTCCTGGCTCAACGACCCGGCCCACGAGCTGGAGGGCCTGCTGGCCCGGGACGCCGCCGGGACGCCGGTCGGGCTGGCGCACTTCCGGCCGTTCTCCCGGCCGCTGCACGGCGCGGTCGGCGGCTTCCTGGACGACCTGTTCGTCGCCCCCGAGGTGCGGGGCGGCGGGGCGGTGGACGAACTGCTGGCCCGGCTGCGGGAGATCGCCGCCGAGCGCGGGTGGAACACGGTGCGGTGGATCACGGCGGACGACAACCACCGGGCGCGCAGCAAGTACGACCAGGTCGCCACCCGGACGATGTTCGTCACCTACGACATGGCCCCGGAGGCCACCGGCTCCTGAGGTTCCTGAGGCTCTCAGGACCCTCGGGGACGTCGACCGGGGCGCACGACCGGTTCGCGTGACCAAGTCGCCGGACATCCGTTCGGACTTTCTGTTATCGGCACTCCGCCGGGGGGTCTCCCAGGTGTCGGCACACCCGACCAGCCGACCTGGACAGAAAGCAGTGGCCACGTGAACAGCGACGACAGGACGACCATCAGCCCGGTGACCGGCGGCGGGGACGGCGGCCACGACCGCCCGGTTGGCCGCGCCGCGCGGCGGGCCGCCCAGCGGCACCAGGGCCGCGGCCGCCGGGGGCGCAGGCGTGGCGGGTTCGTGCCGGTCACGGCGGTCGTCGCCGCCGTGGCCGGGACCGGGCTGCTCGCCGCGCTGGCCGGGGCGGGGTACGCGGCGTTGGACGGCAAGCAGTCGGACCGGGACCTCGCCGGACAGGCGGCGGCGGCCGACTCGTTGGTCGCCGCCGAGCTGGGGACCCATGACGGCATCCAGGTGCCGGGCGCCGGGGGAGCCGACCCCTCGGGCGCCACGCTGCCGTCCGGCAGCCCGACCGCGACCGGCCCGGCGGCGACCGCGACCGCGACCCCCACCGCCACGGCCTCCCCGACGGCCACGCCCACCGCGACGGCGACCGCGAGCGCCCGGCCCACCGCCACCGCGAAGGCGAGCCCGACGGCCACCCGTACGGGCGCGAACGGCGGCGCCGGGGTCGCCGCCCAGCGGGCCACCGCCGCCCCGCCGGCCGCCCCGGCGGGCGGCGGCCCGAACGCCTCGTACGCGCAGCAGGTCGTGGACCTGGTCAACGGCGAGCGCGCCAAGGCCGGTTGCGGCCCGGTCAGCGCCGAGCCCCGGCTGGCGAGCGCGGCCCAGTCGCACAGCGACGACATGGCCGACCGCAACTACTTCGACCACGCCAGCCCCGAGGGCTACCACGCCGACCACCGGATCGAGGCCACCGGCTACCGCTGGAGCACCTGGGGCGAGAACATCGCCCGCGGCCAGAAGGACCCGGCGGCGGTGATGGACGCCTGGATGAACAGCCCGGGCCACCGGGCCAACATCCTGAACTGCTCCTTCACTCAGCTCGGGGTGGGCGTGCGGACCGGCGCCAACGGTCCGTGGTGGACCCAGGTGTTCGCCGCCCCGGCCTGATCGGACCACCACGACGGTGTTCCGGCCGGCCCGGCCCCACTCCTCAGCGGCAGTCCGATTTTCCGATTCCGCGCACATTGTTGTTATCTGATCATTCCCCACAGGTCTCCGAGGAGGCAGCGGCGGACGGAAACACGGCAAGACGGAGTGCGGACCATGAACGCTGATGTGCAGAACAGGACCGGGACGACCCTGGTACGCGCGGCGCAGGCAGGTGACCGGCAGGCCCAGGAGGCCCTGGTCGCCGCCTGGCTGCCGCTCGTCTACAACGTGGCCGGCCGCGCCCTCGGTGGCCACGCCGACGTGGACGACGTCGCCCAGGAGACCATGATCCGGGCCCTCGACGGCCTGGACGGGCTCCGCGAACCGGAGTCCTTCCGGTCCTGGCTGGTCGCCATCACCATGAACCAGGTCCGTCGCCGCCATGCCGCCGGACAGCAGCAGCCCACCGTCGGGGGCCTCGACGAGACCTGGGAAGTCGCCGACCCCCGGGCCGACTTCACCGACCTGACCATCCTGCGGCTCGGCCTGTCCGGCCAGCGGCGCGAAGTGGCGGAGGCCACCCGCTGGCTGGACCCGGACGACCGCGAGCTGCTCGCCCTGTGGTGGCTGGAGGCGAGCGGTGAACTCTCCCGCGCCGAGCTGGCCGAGGCCCTGGACCTGAGCCCGCAGCACACCGCCGTCCGGGTCCAGCGGATGAAGAAGCAGCTGGAGGCCGGCCGGGTCGTGGTC
Organism: Kitasatospora sp. NPDC059648; assembly: GCF_042734825.1. Taxonomy (NCBI): domain Bacteria; kingdom Bacillati; phylum Actinomycetota; class Actinomycetes; order Kitasatosporales; family Streptomycetaceae; genus Kitasatospora; species Kitasatospora sp. NPDC059648. The sequence continues at coordinate 48,170 of NZ_JBHWDU010000052.1, forward strand.
CGCGCCCTCGGCGCCTACCCGCGCTGCCCCCAACTCGCCGAGATCACCGTCGGGTTCGACGGCACCCCGAACTCCGTCTGGCGCAAGCGGATCGCCCGGCACATCCGCGGCTGCGCCGACTGCGACGGCCTCGGCCGCGACCTCTTCCCCGCCGAGGGCCTGCTGGCCGGCCTCGCCATGGTCCCGCTCCCCTCGGCCTCGCCCACCCTGCTGCACCTCCAGCACACCGCGGCCAACGCCGCGACCGTCGGGCACTCCGCCAACGCCGCGGGCGCCGGGCACTCCGCCGCGGGCGCGACCGCCGGGCACTCCGCCACCGCCGCGACCGCCGGGCACTCCGCCGCGGGCGCGGCGGGCGTGGGTTCGGGTACGGCGGGCGGGGGTTCGGGCACGGCCACCGGTACGGCCACCGGCTCCGGTGCGCACGGCGGTTGGGCCGGCACCGCCGCCCGCAAGGCCGTCCTGGCGAGCGGTGCGGCCGCCGCGGTCGCGGTCACCACCCTGGCGCTGGTCTGGCCGAACCACAGCGAGCCGCCGGGCGCGGCCGCAGCCGAACCCAGCACCACGGCCGCCGCGATGGACACCCCGGCGGTCCTGCTCGCGACCCCGGCGGCCACTCCCACGCCCACCCCGACGCCGACGCCGACGCCCACCGAGACTCCGACGGCGACGCCCACGCCCACGCCGACCGCGGCCCGGTCGGCCACCGCCGCGCCGCCGCCGAACCCGGAGCGGCAGCTGGCGGACCTGGTCAACGCCGAACGCGCCAAGGTGGGTTGCGGCCCGCTGCGGATCGACCCGCGGCTGCACAGCTCCGCCCAGAAGCACGCCGACGACATGGCCGCCCGCGGCTTCTTCGACCACGTCAACCCGGACGGCGTCCGCCCGGACGCCCGGATCACCGCGGCCGGCTACCGCTGGTCCCAGTGGGGCGAGAACCTCGACCGGGGCCCGACCACGCCGGCGGCCGTCTTCGCCCGCTGGATGGACGGGGGCATCCACCAGTCCAACATGCTCGACTGCGGCTTCAAGGACATCGGTGTCGGCACCGCCGCCGGCCCGGCGGGCGCTCTGTGGGCCCTGGACCTCGGCGCCCCGATGTCCTGACGAGCCGAGCCCGCCGTCCGCCGTCCGCCGTCCGCCGTCCGGCACCGGCCCCGGCGGCGGGCGGCGGCGCGCCTTTCCCGTGCGCCGTCCGCGGCACCGTCCTGGTGATCCCGCCGACCGCGCTCCCCGCCTCGCGGGTGAAGGCGGACGGCCCGGCGCCCTCGGCCGGGCCGCCGTGCGGAACGGGCACGACGAACAGCGCCAGCTACGCGGTGCCGGGCCGAAGTCCTGGGAGGCTACGTTGAGTTCGGCCCACTCGGGGGCGTCCGGCGGCGCGAGCCCGGCTCTGCTGCCGGGTCTCGCGCTCGTCGAGGCAGAGCGCGACGCCCCTCCCGCAGGCGAGGACCAGGAGCGGGACGGCGAGGGCGAAGCGGTTGCTACGCAGCCTGCCGAGGACGCCCATCTCACGGCGCGATCTCGAACGCGGGCGGCTTGAGGCCCGCGAGGCAGCCCTTGTCCGGAGCGGTCGGGGTGCTGAAGAACGAGCGCGTGATCGACTGCGCGCACGGGGAGTCGGCGAAGACCACGTGGGCGGCGTAAGGGATCGTCAGCTCCGTGGACCGGCTCAGCGTACGGGCGGCGTACGCCCCGTTGCTCGGCGCGGTCTGGGCGTCGAACCCGCCGGACAGCACGAGGGCCGGGATGTCGCTGCGCGTCACGTCCCGGACCGAGTCGTTCGCCGCCGGTACGTCCCAAGCCCGGCAGTCCGCGTGGAGGAGGGGGAGCATCGGGGCGTTGGCCAGCACCGACCGGGGGAAGGACGGGAACGCGCGGTGCCCGGCCCGGACCACGTCGGCCCGGCTCTCGAACGGCGTCCACTCGCGGCAGAAGACGCCGTACGCGAGGCCGTGGGACATCCTCCCGACGGCCTGCGGGCTGAGCTTGCCGCCCGCCCACTGCTCGGCGACCCGCTGCGGCTTGCCGTGGGCCAACTCGTCGATGGAGCGGGGCACTCCGGCCGCCACGTGGGTGGCGGAGACCAGCCAGCCCACCAGGGCTCCGCCGTCCAGCACGACCTCGACCGGCTCCGGGCGGCCCGGAACGGGGACGGTGGTGGTGACCGGCTCGGCCTCCAGCCGGCTGACGAGGCGCTCGAAGGTGCCCTTCAGATCCGGGTAACGGGCGTTGCAGGCGGCCTGCGCCGCGCAGGCTGCGAACAGGCCGTCGAAACCCTCGCGGGCGGCCTTCCAGGTCACGGCCCCACCCGCCAGGGACGGCGGCAGCACGCCGTCGATGCCGACCGACCGGATGCCCTCCGGATGCAGACGCATGTAGAGCAGGGCCAGGTCGGTGCCGTAGGAGATGCCGAACACGTTCCACCGGTCGACGCCCAGCGCCAGGCGCAGGTCCGCGTAGTCGGCGGCGCTCTCGGTGCCGTCGTACGCGGCGAGGTCGGCCCCGCGGCCCTCCAGCTCGTCGCGGCAGGCCCGCGTGGCCTCGACGTGCCGGCGTCCGGTGGACCGCGCGTCCTGGACGAGGCCGACGGCGCGTGCGTTGGACTCGTCGATGTCGGGGCAGGTGAGCGCCGGGTCGGCGGAGTACGTCCCGCGCTGGGACATGAAGATCACGTCCCGGTCGCGGTTCAGGCCGCCGTTGAGAGCGAGCTGGATCTCGGAGACCGCGTCGTCGCCGGGGCCGCCGGCGAGCCACACGATCGGGTCGTCGGCCGCCCGGTGCGCGGCCGGCACCACCGCGACCCCGAGGGCGATCCTCCGTCCGTCGGGTCGCTTCCGGTCCTCGGGCACGGTGAGCGTTCCGCAGTGGGCTCCGTTCAGCCCGGGGGCCGGGTCGGCCGTCCTCGGGCAGGGGCCCGGCCGGTAGCGGGCGTGGCCCACCGTCCGGGCGGCCGTGCCGAGGAGCTCTCCGCCGCCGGACCCGGCGCGGGCGGGCACCGCGGCGAGGCCGGTGACGAGGACGCCGGCCGTGGCCCCGGCCAGGGTGGTCAGGAGCCGTCGCGCGACGGGCCGGTGACGGGCAGGCCGGTGGGTGCTCATGCGGACTCCGGAGCAGGCCTGACGGTGAGCGGTCGCGGGGCGAGCGCGGCCGCGCAGGAGGTGTCCGGCGCCACCGGGTCCGCCAGGAAGGAGGCCAGGACGGCTTCCACCGGGGCCCCGCCCGACGGCGGCCGCACCGTCAGCCGCAGCGGGTGCGCCTCCAGCCGTCCGGTCTGCTCGGTCGGCGTGTCCGGCGTGTCCGGGGGCACGACCGAGTCGATCGCCACCGAGCGGATCCCCTCAGGAGCGGTCCGTGCGCCCCGGGGACGCCGCCGTCCGGACCGGTGTCGCGTCCGTATTCTTCCGGGGCCGCCGGTCCCGTGGACGGACGGCGGGTCGCCCGGGATGTCGCCCTGTCCCAGCATGAGGCCCCGTCTCTCTCAGGTCCCCGGAAGGGCGGCGCCGCGTGGATCCGGCAACCGCCGCACGGTTCGCACGGGGATCGCGTAGCCCAGCCTGGGTCTACGGGGGGACGTCCACCACTCGTGGGCTCCACACGGAGGAGCCGGAGCTCGGGATGAGGGCGGGACGCGGACCTACGCGGCCGTGACCGGGATCAGGCCGTCCGCCGTGCCGGTCACGAACCCGGTGGGCCGGCCGACCACGCCGCCCGCGTCCCCGACCTGGCCGGGGGCGGCGCCCGCGCCGGGCAGCCCACCGGGCAGCCCCTCCTGGCCGCCGACGGCACTGGCGTGCGCACTCGGGGCGGTGAGGGAGGCCACGAAGCCGACCGCGAGCGAGGCGACGGCGAGCATGCTGCGCTTCTTCATGGCCGGTCCAACGACCGCGCGCCGCAAGGGTTACGGGTTCCGGCCGCTTCCCTCAGCGCGCCAGCGTCCCGGCGTCGCCCATCACCACCACCGGGCGCAGGGCCGGGTCCAGGGCGAGCAGCAGCTCCCGCATCCGGTCCGCGCTCATGCTCACGCAGCCGTGCGTCGGGCCGCCGTGGTCGACGTGCAGCCAGATCCCGCTGCCGTACCGATCGCCGAGCGGGCGGCGCGGGTCGAGCGGAGTGGAGCCGGGGACACGGTTGTAGTCGATGGCGATCACGTAGTCGAAGGACCCTTCCAGCGGCTCGCCCTCGAAGCCGGTGCCCGAGACCGCGAAGTCGTCGGAGCGGCTGTACGGCAGGCGGCTGCCCGGGTCGGGCAGGAGGCCGCCCGCGTCGCTGAGGGTGAACACCCCGATGGGGGAGCGCAGGTCGTTCCGGCGGTGGTCGGCGGTCCAGCCCCGCAGGGCGTTGCGGGTCGGCCAGGTCGGCCCGGCGAGCCAGCCGTCGCCGTCGTCGCGGTAGAGGACGGCCTGGCCGGTGGAGGCGTCGGGCCCGTCCCCGCTGACCACCAGCACCTGCCGCGTCCCGGCCGGGACGGCACTGCCCAACCGCTCGCCGACGCCCGGCAGTCGGCTCGGAAGCTCGGGCGGGTCGGGCCGCGCGGCGGAGGCGGCGGACGGCTGGTCGAAAGGGACGGCCGGGCCGTCGGCGGGGGAGAGGACGACTGCGGCGGACGGCCCGGAGGAGCCCTCGGGTGCGCAGCCCGCCAGGAGCAGTGCCAACCCGATGAGGGCACGACGGGGCAGGGACATGGCGGTTCCGTTTCGTTGACAGGTGGAGTCGTGGAACGGGCGGAGGGTCAGCGGTCAGCGGCCCGGAGCGGGTCGAGCGGCTGTTGCACCTGCTGCAGCGTCCGGTCCGACGGCTCCCGCGCGCAGGCGGTCAGTTCGACCGTCACGGCCTTCCCGAGGGCGGTGCTTCGGCGGCCGACCAGCTCCCGGCCGCCGTCGTAGCCGGAGCAGTCCTTGTCGACCGCGATGTCCGCCATGCCCATGGTCTCCCCGTCGGGCTGCCCGGTCGAATCCGGCGCGTCGATCAGCCGCAGGGTGAGCAGGACCCGGTCCGCGGTCAGCGGCGCGATCGGTACGCACGGCCAGGCCGAGCCCGAGCCCGGCGGTCCGCCGTCGCCGCCTGCTCCGGGCGGCCCGGGCGAGCACCCGCTCCACCCGGTAGGCCTAGGGCCGGTCGTGGGCGATCCGCTCCCGGCGCGGCCAGACCTTGGCGAGCGCGGTCTGCAGCAGGTCCTCGGCCTGGTGCGGGTCGCCGGTCAGCAGTTAGGCCGTGCGCAGCGGTTCGGGAGCGCCAGGCGGCGACGAACTCCGCGAAGTCCGGTGTCGCGTCCCTCGTCGTGCCGCCGTTCCCGCCATGGTGTCCGCACCGTCTCCGGCGGCCCTGGCGGCCGGAGGGGCCGCGTCGTCGTGGGTTTCGTGCTCACGGCTGCTGAACGCGGTGGGGGGCGCGGTGGGCTGACTGTCGGGCCGGGGAATTCCCACCCGGCCCCGCGCCAGGCCGTCGAAGGCCCGCCGGAGGCGTTGGACGGCCCGCGTGCCGGCCGGGGCCAGGCCGGGCGGCACGCGGGCCGTGGGGACCACCATGGCCCGCCGGACCGGGCACGGCCAGGGGCGCACGGGGGCGCCCGGGGTTGCAACGCGGCGCGATCGGGCGGGCGAATCGCGGCAGAGCGTCCGAAAGTCGATCAGATCCCGCGAAGCGCGTCAGACCGTCCCCGATCCCTCCGCCGCGCCGTATCCCCCCGCCCGTGCGCCGGCGGCCGGGGCGTCCGCCACCGGAGCCACCGGCGCGACCGTCCAGTCCGGGTGGCCGGGCATCGGCGGGGTGCGCCGCCCGTACAGCCAGTCGTCCAGGAATCCGCGCAGGTCCTGCCCCGAGACCTCCGAGGCGGTGCGCTCGTAGTCGCGGGTGGTGGCGTTGCCGTAGCGGTGCTGGCGCAGGAAGGTGCGTTCGATCCGGTCGAAGGTCGCCGCCCCGACCTTCTCCCGCAGCGCGAACAGCACCAGCGCGCCGCCGGTGTACCGCTGGCTGTCGAAGAGGTTGTCGGCGCTGGGGGAGGCGACCGGCCCGGCGTCGTGCCGCCACTGGTCGCCGAGGCCGTACAGCATGCGCATCCGGTCGACCAGGGTGGTGTGGCCCCAGGCGTCGGGCCAGCCGCGTTCGTAGCGGTAGAGGAGGCCGTAGTAGTCGGCGTGGCCCTCGTTGAGCCACAGGTCGGCCCAGGTGGCGGGGGAGACGCTGTCGCCGAACCAGGAGTGCACCAGCTCGTGCATCATGTGCGAGCCGATCGCCGGCTCGGCCTGGCGCAGGAAGCCGGGCTTGTAGAGGGTGAGGGTCTGGGTCTCCAGCCCGGTGAAGCCGAAGGCCTCCGGGTCGTCGGTGTTGGCCGGCAGGATGCCGTAGGACTCGAACGGGAACGGCCCCAAGTGCTCCTCGGCCCAGACGAGTTGGTCGGCGGTGAGGTCGAGGGCGGGGGCCAGCTCGGCGAGCCGGGCGGTCGGGACGACGTCGCGCAGCGGCAGCCCGCGAGGGCCGGTGCGCTCGCGGACGGCGTAGTCGCCGACCGACACCTGGACGAGTTCGGTGGCCATCGGCTCGCGGGAGGCGTACCGCCGGGTGGTGCGGCCGTCGCCGAGCCGCTCGGTCCGCGTCAACTCCCCGTTGGCGACGCCCAGGAGCGCGTCCGGGGCCGTCACCGCGATGGTGAAGCGGGCCTTGTCGCCGGGGTGGTCGTTGCAGGGGAAGACGGTGTGCGCACTGGCGGGCTGCCCGGCCACCGCGAAGCCGTCGGGGGTCGGCACCCAGCCGGTGTGCGGCAGCACGGCGCGCGGGTCGGCGGTGTACTCGACGGTCAGCCGCGCGGTGGCGCCCCGGCGCAGTGGGCGGTTCGGCACGACGGTCAGCTTCTCGTCGTGGGAGGCGAACCGGGCCGGGCGCCCGTCGACCCGGACGGCGCGCACGTCCAGCCCGAGCGAGTCCAGCTCCAGGCGGCCGAGGGTGCGGGAGAGCCGGGTGGTGATCACCGCCGTGGCGTCCACGGTCCGGGTGGCGGGCCGGTACTCGAAGGACAGGTCGTAGGCGAGCGCGCGGTACCCGGTGTTGCCGAGCGCGGGGAAGACCGGATCGCCCAGCCCGCCCGCGGCGGTGGCGGAGGGGACGCTCGCGGACAGCAGCGCCGCACTGAGCACCAGCGCCAGGGCGAGGCCGACACGGGGCCTGGACAGGGCGATCACCACACTTCGACGACGGAGGGGCGGGAACCGTGCGGCGGTGCGGGCGGCGCACCGAGTACGGACCCTAGCGGACCGTCAGAACCCGCCGGTCGGCTCCTGCCCGGACCGTGACGACACGCGGACGTCCCCCGTACGGACCACGGTGCTGGCGGCGTCCCCGGGGCCGGGGCTAACGTTCGAAGTGCTTCGTCCCCTGACGGACGGGGCCACGGCCGTCGGAGAACCTGGCCAGGTCCGGCGGCCGTACTCCTGTGCTCCGACGCATCCCCGGCGCCCTGACGGCTGCGCGGGCGCACCCCCTAGGCTGGCGCCCGAGACGACGCCCGCGATCCGGATGCCAGGAGCCGCCGTGACCAGCCCCGCTTCACCCGTACTGGTGATCGGCGAGTGCGTCGCCGACATCGTCCGCACCGACGGCGCCCCCGACCGGGTGCACCCCGGCGGCAGCCCGGCGAACCTCGCGTACGGGCTGGCCCGGCTGGGCCGCCCGGCCGTGCTGCTCACCGAACTCGGGCCGGACGCCAACGGGCGGCTGATCCGCGACCACCTGGAGTCGGCCGGGGTCGAGGTCCGCGCCGCCGAGGTGGCGCGGACGCCCTCGGCGGTGGTGCGGCTGGACGGGCAGGGGAGGGCCCGGTACACCTTCGACATCGGCTGGACGCTCCCGTCGACCGAGCTCCCCGAGGCCCCCGCCGCGATCCACCTCGGCTCGATCGGCGCGGTCGCCGAACCGGGCTCCGCCGCGGTGCTGGCCCTGGTGCGGCGGTGGCGGGGCCGGGCGCAGATCAGCTACGACCCGAACGTGCGCCCCGCGCTGATGGGCGAGCGGGCGGAGGCGGTCCGCCGGGTCGAGCGCTGCGTGGCGCTCAGCGACCTGGTGAAGGCGAGCGACGAGGATCTCGCCTGGCTCTACCCGGGCGAGCCCGTCGAGGCCGTCGCCGAGCGCTGGCTCGCCCTCGGCCCCGCCGTGGTCGCCGTCACCCTCGGCGCGGAGGGCGCCGTCGCGCTCACCGCCGGGGGCCGCCGGGAACTGGTGGCGGCCGTCCCGGTGCCGGTCGCGGACACCGTCGGCGCCGGAGACTCCTTCATGGCCGCCTTCCTGCACGCCCGCGCCTGCGGCGCCGACCTCGCCGACTGCCTCACCCAGGCCGTCACCGCCGCCGCCGTGACCGTCTCCCGCCCCGGCGCCAACCCGCCGTCGGCCGCCGAACTGGCCGACGCCCTGGCGCGCTGCGCGGACGCCGACGCGGTGTAGCGGACCGGTCAGGCAGCCGAGGCGAGGTCCTTGCCGTACCACACCTCGGAGTACGGACCGCTGTTGTACGCCGGTATCTCCCGGTACCCGTTGCGCAGGTACAGGGCGCGGGCCTCGACCAGGTCGAGGCGGGTGTCGAGCACGATCCGCTCGGCGCCCATGCCGCGGGCGGCCTCGTCGACGGCCGCGAGCAGCCGGGCTCCGCCGCCGGTGCCGCGCAGACCTGGGCGGACGAAGACGCGGGTGAGCTCGACGGTGACGGCGTCGTGGCGCCGCAGGCCGGCGCAGGACTGGGCGGCACCGTCGTAGCGGCCGAGCAGGAAGAGGCCGGTGGGGGCGGCCAGGTCGTCGCTGGGGGAGTCGGCCAGCCCGGCCTCCAACTGCTCCGGGGTGCCCTCCCGGCCCAGGTGGAGGCGGTAGTAGCGGTTGGCCACGTCGTAGTAGTACTCGCGCAGCAGCCCCTCGGCCTCGGGGGAGGTCACGTCGGCCGTGGTGACGGTCCAGAGGTCGGAGCGGGTGCGCGCGGTGTCGGTCATGCGCGCATGATCCACTCCCGGGGGCTGTGGCCGCAAAGGGTTTTTCGCGCCGGTTCCGGAGGATTCGGCAAAGGAACGGCAAGGCGACCGGGGTGCCGTTGCCCCGGGTGGGTGACGGGGGGATTGACAGATGCACGCGGCGGGGGAGCAGTGCAGCTATGAACGGACCATCAGTTTGTCGCACTGGCAGGAGTTTGATGGCGGATCAGAAGCGCACCGGCCTGCTCGCCGCCGTCTGCCTCACCGCCGTGGTCGCGGGCTGCGCCGCCCCCGCCGCCCAGCCGGAGCCCGCCCCGGCCGGCGGAGTCTCCGCAGTGTCCGGGGCCGTGCCGCTGAAGATCCCCGGGCTGGCCCGCCAGGAGGAGGAGGCCAGCGGCCAGGCGGCCGCCCGCCGGGCGGACGAGGCCCGCGCCGCCCTGCAGACCGCACAGCACTGGGGCCTCGACCGCCCGCCGCTGAAGGCCCCGCCCCGCCCGGCGACCAGGCCCGCGCTCACCCCCGTGCAGGGCGTCAAGCTGAAGGACGGCCGCCCGCCCGTGGTGTTCCGGGTGCCGACCCAGGACAAGGTGGTCTTCCTGACCATCGACGACGGCTACGAGAAGGACCCGGAGTTCTCCCGGATGGCCGATGAACTGGGCATCCCGTTCAGCGCCTTCCTCTCCGACTACCTCGTCCGCGACAACTACGGCTACTACCGCGACCTCCACAAGCAGGGCGTGGAGATCAACAACCACACCATCAACCACCGCAACCTGAAGGTCCTCGACTACGAGACCCAGCGCCAGGAGATCTGCAACCAGCAGGACCAGCTGGAGCAGCAGATCGGCGTCCGCCCCCGGCTGTTCCGGCCGCCGTACGGCGAGTACAACGACGACACCCTGCGGGCGGCCGCCTCCTGCGGGGTGCAGGCGGTGCCGCTGTGGAACGAGGAGGCCTTCCCGGACCACATGGAGTGGCGCTACGACGACCGCAAGCTCCATCCGGGCGACATCATCCTCACCCACTTCCGCGGCACCGCCGACTGGAAGGCCACCATGCCGGACCTGCTGCGCAGGGTGGTCAACGACGTGACCGCGGCCGGCTTCTCGCTGGGCCGCCTGGACGACTACCTGTAGCGGCGGCCCGCCTCAGCCGAGCGAGAGGGCGTCGAGGTACACCCAGGCGCCCTCGTGCCGGACGAACCGGCTGTGCTCGGTGAGCACGCCCTCCTCGCCGCCCTCGGTCCAGTGCGCCCGGAAGGCGACGCTGCCCTCGGCGTGGAAGGCGCCACCCTCGCTGGTGGAGACCACCTCCAGCCGGGTCCAGCGCAGCGCCGGGTCGAAGTCCACCTCGGCGGGCCGGGTGTCCGGGTGCCAGGTGCGCAGCAGGTAGGCCTCGTCCTGGGCGGCGAAGGCGCTGAACCGCGAGCGCATCAGCGACTCGGCGGTGGCGGCCTTCGCCTGGCCGCGGTGCAGCCGGCCGCAGCAGTCGCCGTAGGTGGCGGGCAGGCCGCACGGGCACGGGGACGAGGGCAGCAGCCGGGGAGCGGCGGGGCGGGGCGCGGAACGACGTCGGGACATGCGGTCCATTGTCCCCCACGGTCGGCGGCCGCGTGCCGGGCCCGCCCGCCCCCTCCCCGGTCGGGAGGGGG
>NZ_JBHWDU010000053.1:0-46081 GCF_042734825.1 Kitasatospora sp. NPDC059648
TTCTTGTGCTCTCCACCGTCGTTTCCCGCCCGCCCCGGGGGCCTGGCGGCCCCGGCCGGCACCCCCCGCGGGGGGGCCCACGCCCGTGTCCCGGCCCGGAAAACCGGTTGAGGGGGGCGGTTGGATGGGGGCATGGGGAGCAAGCGGAAAGTGACGCCGACGGTGTACCTGTCGGTGGACGTGGAGGCCGACGGGCCGATTCCGGGCCCGTACTCGATGGTGAGCTTCGGGGCGGTGGTGGCCGGTCGGGACGACGGGGAGGGGTTCCGGCGGGCGGAGGCGGGGGCAGCGGGGTTCTACCGGGAGCTGCGGCCGATCAGCGCGGAGTACGACCCGGAGGCCCTGGCGGTGTCCGGGCTGGAGCGGGCGGCGCTGGAGGCGGGCGGGGCGGAGCCGGGGGTGGCCCTGCGGGAGTTCGCGCGGTGGGTGGAGCGGGTGCGGACCGGGCCGGACGGGCGGCGCCACCGGCCGGTGATGGTGGCGTACCCGGCGGTGTACGACTGGCAGTTCCTGTACTGGTACCTGATGCGGTTCACCGGGTCCAGCCCGTTCGGGCACTCCGGGTGCCTGGACCTGAAGACGCTGTACGCGGCCCGGGCCGGAGTGCCGTTCGCCGGGATCGGGAAGCGGTCGATGCCCGCGGAGCTGCTGCCGGACCTGCCGCACACGCACCACGCCCTGGACGACGCGCGGGAGCAGGCGGTGCTGTTCGCGAACCTGTGGGAGTGGCCGGGCCCTACTCCGGACGGCCCTGGTCCGGACGGCCCGGCTCGGGGCTGAGGGCGAGGACGGCGAGGTCGTCGGCGAGGAGGCCGGCGTACCGGTGGACGTCCTGGGCCAGGAAGGAGACCAGGCGGTCGGGGGCCGTGCTGTCCAGGGCGGCGAGGCGCGGGGCGAGGGGGTAGAAGGCGCCGGAGGCGTCGCGGGCCTCGCTGACGCCGTCGGTGTAGAGCAGGACGGTGTGGCCCGGGGGCAGGGCCACGGTGGTCGGCTTGGCGGGTGCGTCCTCGGGGCCGAGGTGGCCGAGCCCGAGCGGGAGCTCGTCGGCGCAGGCCACCGGGGTGATGGTGCCCCCGGCGAGCAGCAGCGGGGTGGTGTGGCCGCGGTTGACGACCTCCACGCAGTCGGCACCCTGGCGGTACTGGAGCAGGACGGCGGTGGCGAAGAGCTCGTCGTCGCCGCAGTCGGCGGCATCGCGCAGCACCGCGCGGTCCAGCTGGTCGGCGAGCTCGACCAGGCCCGGGGTGTCGTGGGCGGCCGCCCGGAAGGCGCCGAGCACGTCGGCGACGGTGCGGACCGCACCGAGACCCTTGCCGCGTACGTCGCCGAGCAGCACCCGGACGCCGAAGCGGGTGTCGCACACCTCGTACAGGTCCCCGCCGACCAGCACCTCGGCCTGCGCCGGGCGGTAGAGCCCGGCGACCCGCAGGCCGCCGACGCGCTCGGGCACCGGCCGCAGCACGGTGCGCTGGAGGGTCTCGGCGACCGTGCGGGCCTGCAGCAGGTTGCGGTTCTGCCGGGTGCGCTGCCAGGACAGGGCCGTGCCCATCGCACCGGAGAGCGCGGTGGCGATGTACACCCAGACGTGGTGCTGTTCGTCGATGTGGCCCGCACGCAGGGCCAGCAGGAGCTGGAGGCCCAGGGCTCCGACGGTGGTCCCGGCGGTCAGCACCGGACCATAGCTGAACGCGGCCACCACGGGCAGGGCGGTCAGCAGGAAGCCGGCGGCGACCGCGTTCGGGACGACGGCCTCGACGGTCAGGTCCAGGAGCAGCAGGATGACCGGCAGCCAGGGCACCCAGCGCGGCACCCGGGGCTTCGCGACCAGGAGCTGCGGCGGGCGGGGTGCTGACACGCGGGGACCTCCTGGCTGACCGGTCGGGGTGAATAGCGAGGGATGAACGGATTCGTCCTTCCATGCTCCTCTACGAAGGGCCCGGTCACGAAGGCCGAACGTCCCGGGGTCCGCGGGAGCGGCGCGGATCAGCCGGTGCTCACCGGACTCTCATCGGACGGTCACCGGGAGCGTCTCGTACCCGCGCAGCACCAGGCGGTCACGCCGGGTCGGGACGCCGCCCTGGGCGAGCCGGGGGAAACGGTCCAGCAGGGCGGGCACCGCGACCTCGCCCTCCATCCGGGCCAGCTGGGAGCCCAGGCAGAAGTGGGTGCCGCCACCGAAGCTGAGCGGCTGGCTGTCGGTGCGGGTCGGGTCGAAGACCCCCGGCCGGTCGTACCGGGCCGGGTCGCGGTTGGCCGCGCCGATCAGCAGGGTCAGCCCGCTGTCGGCCGGGACGGGCAGGCCCTCGACCGACAGGCCCTCCGCCAGGGCGACCCGGCCGGTGGCCTGGACCGGGGAGTCGAAGCGCAGCACCTCGTCGGTGAACCCGGCCGGGCCGAGGGCGCCGCTGCGCAGCCCGGCGGCCGCCTCGGGGTGGCGGAACAGCAGGGCGAGGCCGTTGCCGAGCAGGTTGGTGGTGGTCTCGAAGCCGGCCACCAGTAGCAGCACCAGGTTGGCCAGCAGCTCCTGCCCGGAGAGCCGCCCGCCGTCGTCGACGGCGATCCGGGCGAGGTCGCTGACCAGGTCGTCCTGCGGGTGGGCCAGCCGCTCTGCGACCAGCTCGGCGAAGTACCCGGACAGCTCGTCGGCGGCCCGATCGGCCTCGTCCAGGTCGTCGAGGCCCTGGACGATCTCCAGGGCGACGGTCAGGTCGGAGGCGAGGCCGCGGAAGCGGTAGCGGTCCCGCTCGGGGACACCGAGCAGCTCGCAGATCACCCCGACCGGCAGCCGGAAGGCGAAGGCGTCCATGAAGTCCACCGGGGAGCCGTCGGCGCCCTGCTCTGCCATCTCGTCCAGCAGCCGGCCGACCGCCGCCTCCACGGCCGGGCGCAGCGCGGCGACCCGACGGGCGGTGAACACCGAGGCGATCAGCGAGCGGACCCGGGGCTGGTCGGGGGCGTTGCGCTGGAGGATCGAACGGCCGAACAGGGCGAGCGAGGAGTGCTCGGCGAACTCGGGGGCGAGGCCGGCCATCATGTCGGCGGTCGCCACGCCGAAGGCGGAGGTGCGCAGCACCTTGTTGACCGCCGCGTAGCCGTTCACCACGAACATCCCGTCCCCCGCCGGGAGTACCGGGCCGAGTTCGTGCGCCCTGGCGTAGAGCGGGTACGGGTCGGTCCTGACCTCGGTGGTCATCAGCTGCTCGATGATCGCAGCGCCGTCCATGCGGGCTCCTCTTCCGACGTACCGGCTCCTGGTGCGTGAACCGCCGGTGGGTCGGCGGAGTTCCCGCCACCGGTGGGACGGCCTGAGCCCCCGATAAGCTGGCGGGCATGGAGATCTGGATCAACCCGCGCTGCGGCAAGTGCCGGACGGCGCTCACCGAGCTGGACGCCGCCGGGGTGGAGTACACCGTGCGGCGCTACCTGGAGGACGCGCCGACCGCGGCCGAACTGGAGCAGGTGCTGGAGCGCCTGGGCCTGGAGCCCTGGGACATCACCCGTACCGACGAGCCGGTCGCGAAGGACCTGGGGATGAAGGAGTGGCCCCGGGAGGCGGGCGAACGGGCGCGCTGGATCGCGGCGATGGCCGAGCACCCCGTGCTGATCCAGCGCCCGATCATCACCGCGGACGACGGGCACGCCGTCGTGGCCCGCACCCCCGAGGCTCTCAAGTCCGTTCTGCCGTAAGGCCCGTAGGAACAGCAAGGCCCGTAGGAGCCGAAAGGCCCGTAGGAGCCGAAAGGCCCGTAGGAGCCGAAAGGCCCGTAGGAGCCGAAAGGCCCGTAGGAGCCGAAAGGCCCGTAGGACACCCGGGGCCCGTCCGGCCGGTCAGTGGAGCTGGATCTTCTCCACCGGCCGGCCCGGGTGCCAGTTGAGGACCCACAGGGCGTCCCCCTCCAGGGCCGTGTGCACCACCTGCTGGAGGTCCAGCCGGAACAGGTGGAACGGGGTGGGCGGCGGCTGGGGCAGGTCGGCCGCGAAGGCGGCGAGTTCGGCCTCGTCGGTGATCTCCACCGCGCGGCCGGAGAGCTTGGAGTCCCCGCCGGCCATGGTCTCGTCCCCCGGGTGGGCGTGCAGCGCGAAGCGGCCGTCCCGTTGGAGGTCACGCGCCTTGACCGCGCCGTACATCGACCCGAGCCAGGCGTCGGCGCCGACGAAGTCGACCTCCGTGCCGCTCACCCGGGGTGAGCCGTCCTTGCGCAGCGTCGCCAGGACGTGGTGCTTCTCGGCCTCGAACCGGGCCCGTACCAGGGCCGCGAGGTCGGGTGCCTGCTGCTCGAAATCCTGCCAGGTAGCCATGGCGCCAGTCTGGCATCCGGCACCGGCAACCGCCGGGCCCCGAGGACGCCGTGCACCGGGCGTCGTCCCCCGGGCGGTGGGCGGCCTCGTCGGTGGGCGGTGGGCGCCGTTGTCGGTGGCCGGTGCCAGACTGGCGGGGTGACCACCACGACCACGTACATCGCCTTCCTGCGCGCCATCAACGTCGGCGGCCGGACGGTGAGGATGGAGCGGCTGCGGGCGCTCTTCGCCGAACTGGGGCTGGGGAACGTCCGCTCGTACATCCAGAGCGGGAACGTCTTCTTCACCACCGACGAGCAGGACCGCGCCGCGCTCACCGCGCGGATCGAGGAGCACCTGGAGCGCTCGCTCGGCTACCCGGTGCCGGTGCTGCTTCGGACCGTCGACGAGGTGGCCGGGCTGCTCGCCGCCGAGCCGTTCCGGGGCGTCGAGGTGACGCCGGACGTCCGGCTGGTGATCGCCTTCCTCTCCGAACCGCTGCCGGCCGAACTCGCCCTGCCGCACCGCTCGGTGAAGGGCGACTTCGAGGTGCTCGGCGCCGATCCGGGGGCCGCGTACATCGTGGTCCACCTCCAGGACGGCAGGTGGGTCACCAAGGAGATGTTCGGCGGCAAGTACCGGGGCGCCGTGACCTCCCGGTTCCTGCACACCACGGAGAAGATCCTGGCGGCCGCCCGGAAGGGCTGACGGGTCGTCCGCCACGCCGGGGCCCGACGGGCGGGTGCTGGAACCGCGCGGGTGGGCCGGGCGTCTGTCGCTCAGTGACGTACGAACCGTGCGCCGGGCCGCGGCGTGATCTGGACAGTCCGAGCCGGTCGATCCGACAATCTGGCCATGACGCAGCCTGAGCTCCCCACCGGCGCCGTGCGGCCCTCCGACGCCGAACGGGACCAGGCGCTCGGCGTACTGCGGGACGGCGCGGGCAGCGGCCGGCTGTCGCACGACACCTTCCTCGGCCGGATGGACATCGTCCTCCAGGCCACCAGCCGCGACCAGTTGGACGCGGCGGTGGCCGGGCTGCCCACCGGCGGGCCGGTCGAGCGGTTCGTGCTGCGGACGGTCGGCCGGGTGTCCGCCTTCGGGGACCGGCTGAACCGCGCCTGGCGCAGCGAGCGGCTGCCGGGGCTGAGCCTGCCGCAGGCCGGGGCGGTGCTGTTGACGATCGGACGCGTCCCCGGCTCGGGGCTGCGGCTGCACGACGCCTCGGTCTCCCGGCGCCACGCCGAGCTGCGGCACGAGAACGGCGGTTGGGTGCTGTACGACCTCGGGTCGACCAACGGCACCCATGTGAACGGGCGGCGGATCGCGGGCGGGATCCCGGTGCGGCCGGGCGACCAGGTCCGGTTCGGCAACCTGGAGTTCCGGCTCGCCCCGCACTGACCTGCCGAGCCCCCTCAGTGCGGGAACTGCCGGGGCGGGCGCTGCCGGGGCAGCTCGTCCCGGAACTCCTCGATGACCGTGCTGATCTGGCGGGTCTGCACGGTGTGCTCCAGCCGGTCCAGGTAGCGGTTCTCGGCGGCCAGCGCCTCGACCGTGACGCCGAAGTAGAGCGTCATCAGCGGATTCACGAAGAGCTGGCCGCCCTTGGTCCGCTCGGTGAACCGGACGTCGCCGAACTCGCCGCGCAGCGCCGCCGCCACCGAGCCGTTGACGATGCTGGGATGCTGCGGGAAGGCGGCTCGGGCGTGCTCGACGGCGTCCAGGTAGAGCGCGCCCTCCCGGCTGCCGCGCGGGATGGAGAAGGCGCCGAGGTAGCCGCCGGCCCGGTCGATCGCGGCGAGGTTCTCCAGCACCAGGGCGTGGTTGACGCCGTGGTGGGCGTCGATGCCGAAGCCCAGGCAGGCGACCAGCCGTTCGGGCACCTCCGTCAGGCCTGCCACCGCGGCCAGGCTGGCCATGTCCTCCTCGGGGGTGCCGAGTCCGGCCTCGTCGCCGCGCATCAGGATGTCGGTGCCGCCGTCCACCAGCAGGACCGCGTCCACGCCCAGGTGGGCGACGAGTCCGCGGTAGGCCTCGCGCAGCAGTTTGACGCCGACCGCCGGGAAGGCCCACACGGTGTCGGGCATCCCGTGCAGCCGCAGCCAGCGGGCCAGGGTGCGTTCCGGGAAGTAGCCCTCGGGTGCGGCGGTGTCCGGTTCGATCCTGGCCACGTCGGGCGCCTGCCAGACCTCGCCGGGCAGGCCGTAGAGGTGGGTGAAGGAGAGGTTGGCCAGGTGCACCTCCTTGCCCGCGGCGCGCAGGGCGAGGGCGATCGGGAGTCCGGCGTACACGTCGAACCCCCCGCCGGCTCCGGCGACCAGGATGCGCTCGGCAGCCAGCAGCCGGGTGATCAGCGGGGGTTGCAGCAGAGAGGTCACCGGCGGACGGTAGCGCACCGGCGGGGCCCGTGGACCGGAATTGTCAGTGGCTGGTGCGAGGATCCGGGCATGACCCAGGACACGGACACGGCGCTCTCCCCCGACGTGCTGCTCGAAGCCCGGGAGCGGGCTCGCGAGCTGATCCGGTGCGGCTTCCAGGAGCCGGACGAGATAGCCGAGTCCCTGGTCGAGGTCCTCGACGACCAGGGACTGACGCAGGAGGAGGCGGAGCGGATCGTCGCTCCGCTGTGGACCGAGCGGCTGGCCGAGCAGGCCGGCTGGCCGGAGACCACCGACGTGGACCGGCTGATGGACGCCTTCGACCTGCTGGAGGATCAGGGCATCGTCGCGGCGATGGACTTCACCTGCTGCGCCGGCTGCGGCTACGCGGAGATCGGCGGCGAGGCCGACGAGGACTCGCGGGGCTTCGTCTTCTTCCACCAGCAGGACACCGAGGCGGCCGCGGCCGGACGGGGACTGATGCTGCGCTACGGCACCTTCCGCACCGCGGAGGAGCCGATCGGTGAACCTCGCGAGGGGTCGGGCGAGGAGTCGGAGGAGGAGGCGGGGAGGCGGACGGCGGAGGTCGGCCGGGCCGTGGTGGCCGCACTGGAGGCAGTCGGCCTTCCGGTGGAGTGGAACGGCTCGCCGCGGACGGCGATCCGGGTCGCTCCGCTGGAGTGGCTCAACCGCCTGCCGGAGTAGCGGAACCGCGGGCAGCGGCGCCGGGCGGTCAGCGGCTGAGGCGCAACTCGGCATAGTGGTCGCCCTTGTCCGCCTTGCGCAGGGTCACCTTGACCCCGCCGACGGTCGCCTCGCTGCCCTTGTCCGCGGTCTTCTTCTCGCCGCCGATCGTCACATCGGCCTGCTGGTCGGCGATGTGGCCGACGGTCATGTCCAGCCGGTGGTCGCCGCCGAAGACCTTGACGTCTTGGAGGCGTCGGCCCCGTCGGTCGTGACTGCTCGGCATATGCCACCGGCACATGCCACGCGCGTAGATCGACAGCCGGCGAAAAGCCCAGCGCTCAGTCGACGAGGCTCCCCAGGCTGCCCTCCACCGCGCCGCCGTCCGACGGCCCCCACAACGGCGCGGTGCAGCGCTGGTAGGTCGCCTGCCAGTGCGGCCAGTTGCGGGCCACGTCGTCGTCGCACTCGGCGAGCAGCCGCTCGACCTGCCCCGGGTCGACCCCGTCCAGCAGCCAGGCCAGCGCGTCCGCCGTGCCCGGGCCGTCGGCCGAGCGCAGCAGGTCGAGCAGCTCGCCGAGGCCGCCGAGCCGGGAGCTGTCGGGGACCACCCGCTCCATCCGGGGCAGCAACTGCCGCTCCTCGATCCGCAGGTGGGTCTCCAGCCGGGCCGCCAGGTCCTCCATCGCGTACGCGACCGGCCAGGCACTGCCGGTGTCCCGGCTGGCGATCCGGACCAGCGTGGTGACCCGGGTGAACGAGTGGTCGAGGTTGTGGTGGTCGGCCTCCAGCCAGTTGAGCAGCAGCCGCAACTCGGGCGCGAAGCGCCGCACGATCGGCCAGATCCGGGTGTCCTGCTGCTCGTGGTGGCAGGTCAGCATCGCGGTCATGAAGGTCCAGTGCCGCAGCAGCGCCTCGCCCTTGTCCTCCTCATCGGGCTGGAGCAGCCGCAAGGCGTTGGGCAGCCGGGCGAGGTCCCGG
Source organism: Kitasatospora sp. NPDC059648 (assembly GCF_042734825.1). Classification (NCBI taxonomy): domain Bacteria; kingdom Bacillati; phylum Actinomycetota; class Actinomycetes; order Kitasatosporales; family Streptomycetaceae; genus Kitasatospora; species Kitasatospora sp. NPDC059648. The sequence continues at coordinate 8,322 of NZ_JBHWDU010000053.1, forward strand.
CGCAGCGCGGAGTGCACCAGCCGCAGTCCGGCGAACCGGACGGTGAACGGCTCCTCGTCGGCGGCCGACCCGTACGCGTCCGCGCCCCGGGAGTCGGCCCCGGACCCCGCCTGCGCGGGGACGGAGGGGGCGGGCTGGGGCAGCAGGTGGATCGGCATGGCACTCTCTTCACGACTTGGTGAGGCGGACGGGGCGGCCGGTGAGAACCGCCCCATCCAAGGTGCTCGCAGTCGATCAGAAGCGAATCAATGTCCGATTGACGCGCAGGTCACGGGCCTGCGCGGGCTCCGGACCCTCCGCCGGGAGAGGAGGGCCCGGTGCTCCCCGGTCAGTCCGAGGCCGGGCCCGCCAGGTTGGCGCTGAGCCACTGCAGCGTGTCCGGGATCATCTTCTTGAAGTCCGAGGTCAGGTGCTTGCCACCGGGCTGCTCGTAGTACTGGATGGACACCGGGGCGACGGCCTTGGCCACCCAGCTCTTGACCACTTCCTTCTCGTAGCCGTTGGCGCCGCCCGCCGTGACGTACATCTTCACGTCGGCCTTGCCCTGGGTGACCAGCAGGTTGGGGTTGTTGGCGGCCTTCTCGGCGTCGTGGCCCTTCCACAGCCCGGAGTCCGGGATGAAGTAGCCGTCGATCGGCACCGCGGCCTTGTAGACGTTCGGGTACTGCAGGGCGAGCTTGGCGCTGCAGAAGCCGCCGGTGGAGGCGCCCATGATGCCCCAGCTGTCGCGGCCCTGCAGGGTGCGGAAGTTGGCGCGCACCCAGGCCGGGATGTCCTCGGCCATCCAGGTGCCCATCTTGGGCTGGCCCGGGATGTCGGAGCAGTCCAGCGCGTTCTTCTCGTCGCTGTTGAAGTTCTGCACCGGCATGATCATGATGAACGGGTGGGCCTTGCCCTGCTTGACCAGCTGCTCGTCCACCTCCTGGATCGGCAGCTGGTTGTCGGTCCAGGTGTTGTAGCCGTTGCTCTGGCCGCCCGCGTAGAGGGTGAGCACCGGGAAGCCGGTCTTGGCGAACTTGGGGTCGTTGTACTCGGGCGGCAGCCAGACCCAGACCTGGCCGGTGACGCCGGACTTCGCACCGGTCACCTTGGTCGTCATGATCGGACCGGCGGCGGTGTCCCGGACCTTGTTCAGGCCGGCGGCCGGGCCGGTCGGCATCAGCACCTTCCCGTTAGCCGGGGTGGGCTGCTCGGCGGTGGGCGTGCCCGGGACCGCGCTGCCCGAGGCGCCCGGAGTGCCCGGGTCGGCGGTCGCCGCAGGGGTGCCGTCGGCCGAGGAGCTCTTGCCCTTGCCGTCGTCGGACCCCCCGCAGGCCGCCAGCGAGGCGGCCAGGGCGAGCACGGCGGCGCCGGTCAGGACGGCACGGGAACGGGACGACTGCCTAAGCACGGTGAGGACTCTCCGACCGATGTCGCGCCCGGTCCGTCTGACCGGGCGGCGGCCCCCCGGTGGGGCCGGACAGGCCCGGGGGCGCGGGGCTGTGCGACCCCCGGAGCGTTGGCGCGCCGTACCTCGCGGTGGCGCACCTTCCTGCGATCTTATGACGTGGGCCGGGGCCGCCCGGTTGCGAGGCGGCCACCGGGAATCCAATGTTTGTTCGCGATCAGGTAAAGCCCTTCACCGCTCCCGCCGGTCGGCGGGGGCCGGTCGGCGGGGACCACGGCCTGCGGCCTGTCCGGCCGTCCGGTTTTTGGGTGCTTTGACCAGTGACGGCGGCCCGCACATCCGGAACGATCTCCACGACACGCCTCCGGCGCCGAGCGGGAAGAGCGTGACCGTACCGGTACCGAGTCACCCCACCGACCCCTGGGAGAGCGCCATGATCGAGCAGGTCGCCGTCGTCACCGGAGCCGGCAGCGGCGTCGGCCGGGCCGTCGCGGTCGAACTGGCCGCGGCCGGCTGGCGGCTGGTGCTGGCGGGACGCCGGGCCGAGCAGCTGCGGGAGACGGCCGGGGCGTTCCCCACGGGCGCCCTGCCCGCCGAGGTGGTGCCCACCGACGTCACCGACCCCGCCGCGGTGGACGCGCTGTTCGCCGCCGCCGAGCGCCGCGGCCGGGTGGACCTGCTGTTCAACAACGCGGGCACCCTCGGCCCGGCCGTCCCGGTGGAGGAGCTGGCGGTCGAGGACTGGCGGGCGGTGGTCGACCTCAACCTCACCGGCGCCTTCCTCTGCGCCCGCGCCGCCTTCCGGCAGATGAAGGGCCAGGACCCGCAGGGCGGCCGGATCATCAACAACGGTTCGATCTCCGCGCACGTCCCGCGTCCGCACTCGATCGCCTACACGGCGACCAAGCACGCGGTCACCGGCCTGACCAAGTCGCTGTCGCTGGAAGGCCGCCCGTACCGGATCGCCTGCGGGCAGATCGACATCGGCAACGCGGCGACCGACATGACGGCCGCGATGGGCGCGGGGGTGCGGCAGGCGGACGGCCGGATCGCGCCCGAGCCGACCATGGACGTGGCGGACGTGGCACGCACCGTCCGGCACATGGCCGCGCTGCCGCTGGAGGCCAACGTCCAGTTCGCCACGGTGATGGCGACGGCCATGCCGTACATCGGGCGGGGCTGACGGAACGGCCCGGGCCGGAGAACGGAACGGACGAGAGCGGGACGGAGCGAGCGGTCCGGACCACGCTCACTCGTCGTGGGAGTAGCGGTACCCCAGCGCGGCGCCGTCCTCCTCGTCCAGCCGGTGGACGCTGGTGGTCGGCCAGTACTCGCCGTTCTCGGCGACGGGCAGTTCGGCGCGCAGCACCATCCGCAGCCCGGGCGGCGGGGCGGCGGCGTTGACGCGCTTGCGGTGGCCGTCCCAACGGCCGCCGCAGAGTTCGAGGTCCAGGACGAGGGAGGTGGCTCTCATCCCGCGATGGTGGCAGCGCTGCCCTCCTCCGGGGGGTTTGAAACGGTGCCGCCACTCCCACGGGGGACCCCGGTCAGCCCACGGCTGACGGGGTCCCCGAGACGCCGGGGCCTACGGCCGCCAGGTGTCGTTCAGCGTGACGTTCCCCGAGGCCGGTGCGGTAGCCGCCCGGTTGGCACCGGACTCCCAGGTCACCGCCCCGCTCGCGTCCTTGATGACGTACTTGTACTGGAAGGACGTGCCGCCCGGCAGCGAGAGCGCGAGCGACCAGACCGGGTAGCCGGCCGAGGACAGCGGCAGAGCCTTGGCCGGGTCCCAGCCGCCGAGCGCCGGGACGTCGCCGACCACGTAGACGTTCTGCCCGTACGCGGTGGTCGCGTTGACGTTGAAGGAGGCTCCGGAGACGGTCGTGGCCGGCTGGACGTACAGCGCGACCGCGTCGCCCGCGCCGACCGTCGCGGTGAACTGCCCGTTGGCACCGACCTGGTACGTCGGGCCGGTGCAGCCGCCGCCCGGCTGCGGGTCGCCGTGCTGGACGTCGCAGTACGTCCCGGCCGGCAGGCCGGTCTGGAAGGTCCGGGTGATCGCGCCGCCCTCGTGGTTGATCGCGACGTAGCCCCGGTTGCCGCGGCCGAAGGCGATCGCGTTGTTGCCGTCGGACCACCAGTCGGTCACCCCGGTGCCCGAGACGGCGTTGCGGAAGCCGACCATGTTGGCGATCTGCCGCCAGGCGTGGGTGCAGTTCCAGCCGTCCTGGTAGCAGGCGTTGACGGTGCCGCCGTTCGGCGGGCCGTCGTCGTTGCCGGTGAAGCCGTAGCCGGAGTAGATGTTCGGCGAGCCGTAGGTCGAGGCCAGCAGGAAGACGTTGGCCAGCGTGTAGGTGTTGCCGTAGGTGTAGTTGAGGGTGGAGCCGTTGCGCTCGGTGTCCCAGTTGTCGACGAAGCTGCGCGCCTGGTTGCTCGGCAGGTAGCCCCAGGAGGCACCCCAGTTGCTGAGGCTGGCCAGCTTGTCGCCGGTGAAGACGCGCTTGAGGTCGGTGCCGACCCGGAACTCGTCGACGTCGCCGTTGCCGGTGTACTCGGAGGGCTGGATCGGCTCGCCCGCGCCGTAGATGACCTCCTGCACCCAGTAGGCGTTGGGGTTGGCCGTCCTGGCCTTGATGGCGGCGAGGTCGGTGGCGGCGATGTGCTTGGCGGCGTCGATCCGGTAGCCGTCGACGCCGAGCGAGCCGAGGTCGTCCAGGTAGTGGGCGACGGTGGTCTGGACGGAGGCGCTGCCGGTGTCCAGGTCGGCGAGGTTGACCAGTTCGCAGGACTGCACGTTGGTGCGGTCCTGGTAGTTGGTGATCGGCTGGCGGCAGGTGTGGAAGTCCGAGTCCTGGTACGTGCCGGGGTAGTTGTACTTGGTGTAGACGGTGCCGCCGGTGCCGGTGCCGGAACCGGCCGACATGTGGTTGATCACCGCGTCGGCGATCACCTTGACCCCGGCCGCGTGGCAGGTGTCGACCATGTTCTTGAAGGAGGCGCGGTCGCCGAGCCGCCCGGCGATCCGGTAGCTGACGGGCTGGTAGGAGGTCCACCACTGCGGGCCCTGGATGTGCTCCTGGGGCGGCGAGACCTCGACGAAGCCGTAGCCCTTCGGGCCGAGGGTCGTGGTGCAGGCCTGGGCGACCGAGTCGAAGCGCCACTCGAAGAGGGTGGCGGTGACGTCCTTGCCGTTGTTCGCGGACGGGGAGGCCTGGGCGGCGGGGGCGCCGAGGCTCCCGGTGAGCGAGAGCGCGAGCGCCGCCGAGGCGGCGAGCGCACCGGCCGCGCGGGCGGACCGGCGGGCTGACCGGCGGGTGGGCCGGTGATTGGGGGCGGTGGTGACCACGTTGTCTCCTGGGGGTGGCTGGGGTGGGGCAGCCGGGGGGTGACGCCTGCAGGAAGTTTCTGTAACTTGCCGGAAACTTGCAGCGCTGAACCTAGGGCGACCCGAAGGGGCCGTCAAGAGTCAGGACTGAACGTTTCTGCAACACGTCTCTGCGAGACGTCTCCGCAGCCCCGCACCCGCAGCCACCCCCACCTGCACCCGCACCCGCACCCGCACCCGCACCCGCACCCGCACCCGGAACACGGCAAGGGCCCGGCAGCCGTAGCCGCCGGGCCCCTCACCTGTCCTGGTTCACCGGTCCCTCAGGAGCCGGTGCGGCCTCAGCCGGTCTGGACGGAGGTGTCGTCGATCACGAAGCTGGTCTGCAGCGAGGAGTCCTCGGTGCCGGCGAACTTCACGGTGACCGTCTGGCCCGCGTAGGCCGAGAGGTCGAAGGTGCGCTGCTGGTAACCGGTGGCGGCGTCCACGTTGGAGTAGGTCTTCAGCGTGGTGCCGTTCACCGACACGGTCAGCTTGTCGTACGCCGTCGAGCCGGTCTCGGCGGTGTCGATGTGCAGCCAGAAGCTCAGCGTCGCCTTGCAGCCCGCCGGGATGGTCACCGTCTGGGACAGGGTGTCGCTGTGGCTGCTGCCGTAGCCGTCCAGCCAGGCCTTCCAGCTGCCGCCGTGCGCCGCCTGCGAGGAGCTGTTGTCGACCACACCGCTCGAAGCCGTCCACGGCGCGGCCGAGCCCGTCTCGAAGCCCGGGTTGCCCAGCAGCTGCGCCGGAGTGCAGGAACCGCCGCCACCCCCGGTGACCGTCCAGGTGAAGCTGGTGGTGCCGCTCTTGCCGGCCGAGTCCTTCACCGTGACCGTCACGTTGGAGCTGCCCGCCGTGGTCGGGGAGCCGGTGATCACGCCGGTGCCGGCGTTGATGACCAGGCCCGCCGGCAGGCCGGTGGCCGAGTAGGACAGCGGGGCCGTCCCGCCCGAGGCCTTGATCTGCAGGTTGACCGAGCCGCCCACCGCGGTGGACTGGTTGCCCGGGCTGGTGACGCTGACCCCGCCCGGGTTGGGCAGCGAGCCGACGTTGACGGCAGCCCAGGCGGTGGCGACCGCGTTGTACTCGGCGCTGTTGGCGCCGTACAGGTCGGTGGCCGCGTTCAGGGTCGCGGTGCGGGCGGCGGCGTAGTCGGTGGTCGAGGTCATGTAGGCGGTGAGCGCCTTGTACCAGACCTGCTGCGCCTTGTCCCGGCCGATGCCGCTGACGGTGATGTTGTTGACCGTCGGGCTGTTGTAGCTGACGCCGTTGATCACCTTGGCGCCGCTGCCCTCGGCCAGCAGGTAGAAGAAGTGGTTCGCGACACCGGACGAGTAGTGGACGTCGAGGTTGCCGACGCCCGAGTACCACGAGTCGGCCGACTGGCCGTCCTTGGAGGGCTTGTCCATGTACCGCAGCGGCGTGCCGTTGCCGTTGATGTCGATCAGCTCGCCGATCAGGTAGTCCGGGTTGTCGGCGGGCAGGTTCGCGTAGAACTCGACCATCGAGCCCATGATGTCGGAGGTGGCCTCGTTGAGGCCGCCGGACTCGCCCGAGTAGTTCAGGTTGGCGGTGGCCGAGGTGACGCCGTGGCTCATCTCGTGGCCGGCCACGTCGAGTTCGGTGAGCGGGTGGGTGTCGCCCGAGCCGTCGCCGTAGGTCATGCAGAAGCAGCTGTCGTCCCAGAACGCGTTGACGTAGCCGGTGTCGTAGTGGACCCGGCTCATCGCACCGACGCCGTCGTTCTTGATGCCGCTGCGGCCGAAGGTGTTCTTGTAGAAGTCCCAGGTGACGGCGGCGCCGTACTGGGCGTCGACGGCGGCCGACTCCCGGTTGCTGGCCTGGCCGTTGCCCCACGTGTCGGAGGACTTCGAGAACAGCGTGCCGTTGCCGGACGTGCCGTTCTTCATGTCGGTGGTGTACTGGCCGCCGCGGGTGGCGTCCTTGAGCGAGTAGGTCGAGCCGCTCTGGGTGGTGGTCAGCGGGACGTTGCCGACGAAGACGCCGGTGCCGCTGCCGCGCTTGATGCCGTCGGCCTTGCTGAGCACGGCCCCGGTCTTGGCGTCGGTGACGACGTGCAGCTTGCTCGGGGTGCCGTCGGACTCGCGGCCGTCGATCACGGTCTCGTAGGCGAGCTTCGGGGTGCCGTCGGCGGCCCAGACGACCAGGCGGGGCGCGCCGTCGACGGAGCCCTGCTCGGCGGCGAGGGCGGCCTCCTGGGCCTTCGGCGCGGCCAGGGCGGGGGTGGTGTCCACGCCGGCGAGGTTGGCCTCGCTGGCCTTGGTCACGCTCTTGGTGGCGCCGGCCGCGTCCTGGTGGACGATCAGGTCGCCGCCAAGGACGGGGAGCCCGGCGTAGGTTCGCTCGTAGCGCAGGTGGCGTCCACCGTTGGCGTCCTGGACGACGTCCTTGGTGACCAGCTTCTCCTTGCCGTCCAGGCCGAGGGCCTGGGCCAGGGAGGTGGTCTGCTGGTTCGCCGAGGCTATCAGCGCGGCCCGGGTGGCCTGCTGGGAGGCGACGGCGGTCGGCGCGTCCGGAGCGGCCTGCGCGATCACCGGTATGCCGGTGACCAGCAGCGCGGTGGTGGCGGCCATGACAACGGCTGCCTTCCGGGCGTGAGCGTGACGTGACATGCGGACTCCTTATCCGACCGGCGCGCCGAGGGATCAACTCGGCGTGCCCGGTGGAGAGAACCTGGGCCGCGGGGTTGCGGCGCAGTGGGGGCCCCCGCCGGGTGCAACGGGGGTGCGGGCTGCGGTGCTCACAAGTCGTGCAGGGGTTCGTTGCAGGTCTGGACGCGCTGCACCTGAACTTGAGCAGCTGCACCGGGAGGTGGGGCCCCCTCGTCTGCAGCCGGAGGAATCGTGGCAGCAAACGCGCCGTTAATGACAGATGCATGCCACTGATTGGCCGATTCATTACCGAAACCGTATGCACGACGGTTAGTCAGTTGTGTTACGGCATGACCAAGTCTTGAACACGGTTTTCATGCCACTCGGTGAGTTCGACCACCTCCGGAGGTGACTGACCAGCGCTCAGGCCCGGCGCTCGCCCGGCCGGGTACCGAGCAGCGCCGCGCCGGGGCGGCACGTCACACTTCCGGCCGTGCCACCGCCTGTTTCCGGCCATTCCCCGGCCGGAACGGAACCGGGCCCCGCACCGCCTCGACGGCGGTACGGGGCCCGGGAGCCGGACGTCGGCGGAATCAGCCCTGCACGAACACCGCCACGGTACGACCCGGCACGGTGAAGGTGCCGGTCGCGGCGTCGAAGCCGGACCGCTTCACCACCTGGTCCGCTCCGCCCGCCTGGACCGGGTGCAGCGCCTGGCTCGTCCCCTTCAGGGCCGCCAGGGTCTGCGTCTGCGCGGTGGGCGTGGCGTTGAAGACCACGGTGATGCCCTTCTCCGCGCCGGCCAGCCCGGTGCCGTCCAGGTGCAGGGTGATCACCCCGGGCGTCTCACCGGGCGTGCCGGAGAGCGGGTACGACAGCCGCTGCTGGACGTCGGCCAGGGTGGGCAGCGAGAACAGCGGCGAGGACTGCTTGATCCGCAGGAAGTCCTGGTACTGCGCGGTCGTCGCCCGGATGTCGGCCGCGCCCACGGTCAGCCTCGGGTCGGCCAGCAGCGACCCGGCCGTCGGCCAGAGCTCCTGGTTGTCCTTCGCCGTCGGCAGGCCGCGGCCCCAACCGTTGCCCTGAGCAGGGTTCCAGTGGATCGCGTTGAACCAGTCGCCCGAGTCGTAGGAGTTGGAGTCGAGCGACTTGGAGCGCAGCAGGTCGCTGCCCGCCTGGGCGAAGCCCGCGCCCTGGGTGAGCGCGGTCAGCGACAGGCCGAGCGCCTGCATCCGGGCCCGGTCGGCGGGCGCGGTGCCGGTGGGCAGCTTGTACGCGAGCGCGTCGAACAGGTCGGTGTTGTCGTGGGCGTCCACGTACTCCACCGCCTCGCCCGGCCTCGCCGCGTACCCGGTCGGGGAGCCGTTGTAGTCGACCTGGGCGCCGGTGACGGCCTTCCCGGAGCTGTCGGTGAAGGAGTAACCGGCCAGGTTCCCGGTCAGCCCGACCTTCAGCTGGTCCATCTGGTGCAGCAGCCGGGCCTTCTGCTCCTGCGGGCTGCCGTTCGCCGCCGAGCCGTTGGGGTCGGTGTACAGGCCCGAGGCGAAGCCCTGCTGGGGCGCGGAGCTCAGCATGAAGTTGCCGCCGCGGGCCGCGTCGCGGAGCCGGTCGTCGAAGGTGGCGAAGCCGGTGCCGGCCATGTTGGCCTGGGTCGCCTGCACGAACCGGGCGTTGTTCGCGACGGTGCCGAAGTTCCAGCCCTCGCCGTAGAGGAAGACGTTCTTGCCGTCCACCCCGTCGGAGGCCGGTGTCATCTTCCGCAGCGCGGCCTGCACGTCCAGCATGGTGGACTTCGGGTCCAGGCCCATCAGGTCGAAGCGGAAGCCGTCGACCTGGTACTCCCGGGCCCACAGCGTCACCGAGTCGACCACCAGGCGGTTCATCATGGCGTGTTCGGGCGCGGTGTCGGCGCAGCAGCTGTCCGTCGTCACCCTGCCGTTGGCGTCGAGCCGCTGGTAGTAGCCGGGCACCACCTTGTCCAGCACCGAGTGTTCGGCCTGGCCGCTGGCGGCGGTGTGGTTGTAGACCACGTCCAGCACCACCCGCAGTCCGGCGGCGTGCATCGCCTGGACCATCCGCCGGAACTGCACGGTACGGGCCGTCCCGTTCGGGTCGGTGGCGTACGAGCCCTCGGGCACGTTGTAGTGCAGCGGGTCGTAGCCCCAGTTGTACGCGTCGTCGGCGGCGACGGCCGCCACGCACTCCTGCTGCTTGGGACTGTTCGGGGCGAGGGACCTGAGGTCGCAGGGCGGCAGCTTCTGGTCCGCCCGGTTCTCGTGGACGGTGGCGATGTCGAAGGTCGGCAGCAGATGGACGGTGGTCACCCCGGCCTTGGCGAGGTCCCGCAGGTGCCGCATCCCGGCCGAGTCGGACTCGGTGAACGCCAGGTAGGTGCCGCGCTCGGCGGCCGGGACGGTGGTGTCCTCCACCGAGAAGTCCCGGACGTGCAGTTCCTGGATCTGCTCCTTCCCTGGCGGGACGGCCGCCGGACGGGGCTGGTCGTCCCAGCCGGCGGGCTTGAGCTCCTTGGCGTCCAGGTCGGCGACGAGGCTGCGCCTGGAGTCGGTGGACAGCGCCACCGAGTACGGGTCGGTGACGGTGTTGACCACCAGCTGCTGCACCGAGGGCGCCCAGACCTTCACCTGGTACAGGTAGTACTTGTCGTCCAACTCCCGCTTGTCCCGGACGACTTCCCAGACACCGGTCTCGTCGTCCAGCTTCAGCGGCAGCGTCCTCGGGCTGCCCCCGGTGGCGCTGTCGAAGACCTGGACGGACACCTGCTGCGCGGTCGGCGCCCAGAGTGAGAGGGCGACCTTGCCGTCGTAGTAGGCCGGTCCGAAGTCCACCTTGCCCGTGCGGCCGGCGTACAGGTCGTCCAGCACGCCGGGGGTCTGCACCCCGGTGGCGGCCAACGCCGCGCCGCTGGGCAGGTGTTCGGTGAACAGCAGCTGGCTGCGCAGCGCGGCCGGGACGCGCGCGGTGTCCCGGGCGTCCACGGTGAAGGCCCGGTAGCCCGCCAGGTGCGGGTACCTGGCCTTCTGGGCGTCGGTCAGCCCGCCCGCGACGGGGCTGAGCCGGATCCACTTGCCCGGGCCGGACAGCACGCCCTTGTCGGCGCGGATGCCGCCCTCGGGGTCGTAGACCAGCTGGGCGCTGGTGCCGCCGGCCAGCGCGGCATCGGTGGCGCCGTAGTTCGCCGGGACGACGACGGTCCTCGCGTCGATCCACTGGGCCTTGGCGCCCGAGAGGTCCAACTGCGAGGAGGCGGCGGGGTTCTGCGGCAGCAGGTAGCCCTCGCGGCCGCCGAGGATCCACACCTCCTTGCCGTTGACGGCGAAGTCCAGCGACTGGTCGGCGGGCAGGTCCTTGTCGTTGCCGTTGTGCAGGATGTAGCTGAGGCTGGTCGCACCGGGGGCGAGCGGCACCTCGAAGACGGCGCCGAAGGCGTCGCGGCGCACCGGCATCAGCGGCTTGCCCCAGTCGGTGGGGTTGGCGGCGCCGGTCCAGTCGTGCAGGCCCCAGCCGTCGTAGTCGCCGTCGGCCCGGTTGTAGTGGATGACGGCGGTGTCGGCGGGCTGGCTGTCGGCCGGGCCGGGGTTGGCGGTGCGGACGGTGGGGTCGCCCTGCTTCAGCCACACCTCGCCGGTGGTGCCGACGTCGATGTGCCGGTCGGCGTCCACGTCCTTGACGCCGTTCTTCTCCACGACGAAGCCGACGTCCGAGGCGCCGGGCTTGAGCCGCACGTACGCGAAGGCGCCGTACGCGTCCCGTCCGGTGAAGGGGTGCCCGGCGGGCCACTGGGTGCCCTCGCCGTCGGCGAGGTCGCCCCAGGCGTAGAGGTTCCAGCCGTCGTAGTCGCCGTCCGGCCGGCTGTAGTGGACGACGGCGTACGGGCGGGCGCCGGCGGTGGGCACCGGCTTGGGCGCGGGGGCGCCGGTGGTGAAGCTCGCGGCGGCGGAGCGCAGGTGGCCGCTGGAGTCCTGCAGGACGGCCTTGTAGCGCACCACCGTGCCGGGGGCGACCGCACTCAGGTCCTGGGTGACCGCGTACTTCCCGGTGTCGGCGGTGCCCAGCGTCTGCCAGGGCCCGTTGCCCACCTGGGCGGCGAAGCTGACCCGGTCGAAGCCGCCGTCCGCCTCGGCGCCGACCGTCACCAGTCCGGTGGAGCCGTCCGCGGGCGGCCGCACCGAGAGCTGCGGCGCGGCCGCGACGGGAGCGAGCCTGCCACCGGCCTCGAACACCACGGAGGACAGCGCCGGGACGGTGACGGTCACCTTGCGGTCGCCGCCGCTGGTGACCCGCTCCCCCGCCGACGGGTAGATCCGGTCGAAGCCCATGCCCGCCGAGAAGGTGTCCAGGGTGACGGTCTTCGCCTCGGCGGCGTTGTTGACCGCCACCAGGTACTCGACCTGCTGGCCCGCGTCGATCCGGGAGAAGGCGTACACGCCCGCGCCGTCGGCGGCGTAGCGCTCGATCTGCGCGCCGTCGGCCAGCGCCGGGTGGTCGTGGCGCAGCTTGGCCAGGCCCGCGATGCCCTGGTAGAGCTCGCCGCCCTGGCCGTACCGGTCGGCCGGTCCGGAGGGGCCGCCGAGCACCCGGTCGCCGTTGTAGGAGGCCGTCCTGGAGGCGAACATGTCCTGCCGGGCGTCCTTGTCGCCGCCCGCGCCGGTGAAGCCCTGCTCGTCGCCGTAGTAGACGACGGGCTGGCCGCGGGTGAGGAACTGCAGCTCGTTGCCGAGCCGGTCCTTCTTCAGCAGGGTCGCGTCGTCGGCGCCCGGGTTGTCGGCGAGCAGGAAGGAGCCGAAGCGGCCCATGTCGTGGTTGCCGAGGAAGGTGGGCAGCTCGTACGCGTCGGTGTCGGCGCTGGTGTACCGGTAGTCCTGGCCGTAGAGGTCGGCGAGGTTCTTCGCCGAGCCGCCCTGGGAGACGTAGGAGCGGGCCGCGCCCTGGAACGGGAAGTCCAGAGTGGCCTGCAGCTTGCCCTTGGTGACGTAGGGAGAGGTGACGGCGGGGTCGCCGGAGTAGACCTCGCCGAACATGAAGAACTTCTTGTCGCCCTGCTTGGCGGCGAAGTCCTTGAGCGCGGGGGCCCACTGCTGCCAGAAGGCCATGTCGACGTGCTTGACGGTGTCGATCCGGAAGCCGTCCACCCCGGTGTCCTTGACCCACTGCTGGTAGACCTGCTCGAAGCCCCTGACCACCCGGGGGTTCTGGGTGTCGAGGTCGTCCAGGCCGCCGAAGTCGCCCTCGGTGGCGGACTCGCCGACGAAGGTCGAGTCGCCCCGGTTGTGGTAGAGCGCCGGGTCGTTGAGCCAGGACGGGTTCTTGGCCTTGGCGTCGGCCGGGTTGCGGAAGACCGGGGTGTAGGGGAAGGAGTCCTTGGTGATCTTCGGCCAGGGTGCCCCGGCGTCGGCGACCGCGGTCTCGTCGACCGGGTTGCCGTCCGCGTCGAGCGTCGGGTACGCGCCGGTCGAGCGGTAGCCGTGCTGCTGCTCGGCGTCGTCGATGACGTCGGCGGTGTGGTTGGTGATGACGTCGAAGAAGACCTTGATGCCGCGCGCGTGCGCCTTGGCTATCAGCTCCTTGAGCTGCTCGTTGGTGCCGAAGTGCGGGTCGACCTGGGTGAAGTCGGTGATCCAGTACCCGTGGTAGCCGGCCGAGGTGTCGGCGCCGCTGCCCTGCACCGGCTTGTTCTTGAAGATCGGGGCCATCCAGATCGCGGTGGTGCCGAGGTTCTGGATGTAGTCGAGCTTCTGGATCAGGCCGGCCAGGTCGCCGCCGTGGTAGAAGCCCTTGTCGCTGGGGTCGAAGCCGTTGTCCAGCCGCCCGCCGGTGATGCCGCCGGTGTCGTTGGCGGTGTCGCCGTTGGCGAAGCGGTCGGGCAGGACGAAGTAGAACTGCTCGCGGGTGAGGTCGTGCCGCCCCGCGGTGGCCGCCAGCGCGGCGTCGGAGGGCGGGGGCGGCGGGGCGGCGGCGAGGGCCGCGGGGGCGCTGCCGAGGGTGGCGGCGGTCAGCGCGGCGGCCAGCAGCACGGCCGTGCGGCCGCCGCGTCTGGTCCGTGCGGCGTGGCGGGCGCCGCGGCGAGGACGGCTCCGTCGGGGGCGGAGCGGCGTATCGGCCACTGAGGGGCTCCCTTAGGGGAAGGGGCGATCGATTTCCCAGGAAGCTAGCGGCCTGCAATATGTTTCAGCAAGATGCAGAAAACGTTTCGTACCGGAAAAATCCAGGTCGGGGGCCCTGCCGGCGACCCCGGTTACGTGCCGACGGCGCACGGCGTGACAATGGGACGTATGTCCGTCCCACCGGTAAGCACCAGACCCGCCCGCACCCCCTACCCCGGTGGGATCCGCCCCCTACCCCTGGAGGGGGACGACCGGTGAAGAATCCACTTCCGGAGGATGAGCAGACGGCTACGAGTGGTCTGGCAGACTTCTCGTCCATGGGGGAACCGACCGAGATCCAGCGAGGCGACGCCGCACGCGCCGACGCGGCCCACGACGGCGGCTCCGAGGCAGCCCGGGCCGGCACGGCCCGGCAGCCCGAAGGAGCCACCCGTGCCTCCCAGTCCCGTACCGCCGTCCTGCGCGACCGCGTCCGCGACCAGCGCCGCTCACCGGCCCGCCCGCGGATCTGGTTCGAGCTGGCGCTGATCGGGATCAGCTACTGGCTCTACTCGATCGTGCGCAACGCCGTCCCCGAGCAGGAGGCGGTGGCGCAGCGGAACGCGCGCTGGATCTGGGACCTGGAGCACCACCTCGGCATCGCCGTCGAGCGCTCGGTCAACCACGCCGTGGACAGCGTCGGGTGGCTCATCACCGGGATGAACTACTACTACGCGACGCTGCACTTCATCATCACGATCGGCGTGCTGGTCTGGCTCTACCGCAGCCACCCGGGCCGCTACGTCGCCGCCCGAACGGTGCTGTTCGTCACCACCGGGATCGCCCTGGTCGGCTTCTACTTCTTCCCGCTGGCCCCGCCCCGGCTGATGACCGACGGCAACTTCATCGACACCGTCCAGACCCACCACACCTGGGGCTCCTTCGCCTCGGGGCCCGCCGCGCACGTCTCCAACCTGTACGCGGCCATGCCCTCGATGCACATCGGCTGGTCGATGTGGTGCGGCCTGGCGATCTTCTTCCTCGCCCGCCGGGCCTGGGTCCGGGTGCTCGGCCTGCTGTACCCGCTGGCCACCCTGACGGTCATCATCTCGACCGCCAACCACTTCTGGATGGATGCCGTCGGCGGCGAGATCTGCCTCGCCGTGGGCTTCCTCACCGCCCGCTGGCTCTACCACGAGTGGGTCTACAAGCTGCCGCAGGTGCCCGCCCGGGAGACGGCCGACCGCCCGGTCACCGTCCCCGAGCAGTGGAGCGAGCCGACGGTCGGCAGCGCACGGCGCTAGCTCCGCGAAGGCCGAAGACGTGAGAAGGGCCCCTTCCGAGGGGCCCTTCTCACGTGTGCGAGGCCTCAGCCGGCCCCGTAGAACAGCCGGTCCACCACCGCCCTGGCCCGCCGGGTGGTGCGCCGGTAGTCGTCCACCAGCTCGCCGCTGTGCCCGGCGCCGTACCCGAGGTAGCGGGCCACTCCGCTCAGCTCCCGGGCGTCCCCCGGGAAGCTGTCCCCCGGCCGTCCGCGCACCAGCATCACCGCCGAGCGCACCCGGGAAGCCAGCACCCACGCCGCCTCCAGCACCTCCGCGTCGGCCCGCTCCACCAGCCCGGCCCCGGCGGCGGCCGCCAGCGCGGCCCTGGTCCGGGTGGTGCGCAGGGCCGGCAGCTCGTGCCCGTGCTGGAGCTGGAGCAGCTGCACCGTCCACTCGACGTCCGCCAGCCCGCCCCGGCCGATCTTGGTGTGGGTGGTCGGGTCGGCACCGCGCGGAAGCCGCTCGGCCTCGATCCGCGCCTTGATCCGGCGGATCTCCATCAGGTCCCGCTCCGGCACCCCCACGCCCGGGTAGCGCAGCGGGTCGATCAGCCGCCGGAACCGGGCGCCCAGCTCCTCGTCCCCGGCCACCGGTTCCGCCCGCAGCAGCGCCTGGCTCTCCCAGGCGTGCGACCAGCGCCGGTAGTACGCCGCGTACGAGGCCAGGGTGCGCACCAGCGGGCCGCTGCGCCCCTCCGGCCGCAGGTCGGCGTCGACCAGCAGCGGCGGCTCGGTGGACGGCGCGGCCAGCAGGGTGCGCAGCTCGTGGCAGACCGCCTGGGCCGCCCGGGCCGCCTCCTGCTCCAGCGAGCCGAGCACCGGCTCGTGGACGAAGAGCACGTCGGCGTCCGAGCCGTAGCCCAGCTCGTGGCCGCCGAAGCGGCCCATCGCGATCACCGCGATCCGGGTCGGCAGGTCCCCGTGCTCGGCCTCCCACCCGGCCGTGCAGGCGCGCAGCGCGCCCTGCAGGGTGGCGGCGTTGAGCGCGGTCAGCGCCTCCCCCGCGGTGTCCAGCGCCTCGGCCGGGTCCTCGCCGAGCCAGCCGAGCACGTCCGCGGCGGCGGTGCGGAACAGCTCCCGGCGGCGCACCGAGCGGGCGGCGGCCACGGCGGCGGCGGTGGACCCGGCCCGGCCGACGGCGGCCAGCACCTCCGACTGCAGCGCCGCCCGGCCGCGCGGCACCAGGCCCTGCGGGTCGCCCAGCATGGCCACCGCCTCGGGGGCGCGCAGCAGCAGGTCGGGGGCGAGCCGACCGGCCGACAGCACCCGGGCCAACTGCTCGGCGGCGGCGCTCTCGTCCCGCAGCAGCCGCAGGTACCAGGGGGTGCGGCCGAGCGCGTCGGAGACCTGGCGGAAGTTGAGCAGCCCGGCGTCCGGGTCGGCGGACTCGGCGAACCAGCCGAGCAGC
The DNA here is from genome assembly GCF_042734825.1 of Kitasatospora sp. NPDC059648. Taxonomy (NCBI): domain Bacteria; kingdom Bacillati; phylum Actinomycetota; class Actinomycetes; order Kitasatosporales; family Streptomycetaceae; genus Kitasatospora; species Kitasatospora sp. NPDC059648. The sequence continues at coordinate 24,518 of NZ_JBHWDU010000053.1, forward strand.
ACGGGCAGTAGGGTGCGCTGGATCGCGGCCTTGCGGCTCACCCCGGAGGCGAGCGCGCTGATGTGCCGCAGGGCGGCGGCCGGGTCCGCGTAGCCGAGCGCCTCCAGCCGGGCCCGGGCCGCGTCCGGGGTCAACCCGGCGGCGCCGGGCGGCAGTTCGGCGACGGCGTCGAGCAGCGGGCGGTAGAACAGCTTCTCGTGCAGCCGCCGGACCTCCACCGCGTGCCGCTTCCACTCGCGCTGGAGCGCAGCCACCGGGTCGGAGCGGGTGTCGTCGTTGATCAGCGCGGCGAGCGAACGGGCGAGGCGGCGCTGGTCCTCCTCCGCGGTGGGCATCAGGTGGGTGCGGCGCAGCCGGTGCAGCTGGATGCGGTGCTCCAGCGAGCGCAGGAAGCGGTACGCGGCGTCCAGCGAGGCGGCGTCCGCCCGGCCGACGTACCCGCCGCGGGAGAGCGCGGCCAGCGCCTCCAGGGTGTTGCCGCTGCGCAGCGCCGGGTCGGTGCGCCCGTGGACCAACTGGAGCAGTTGGACGGAGAACTCGACGTCGCGCAGCCCGCCCGGGCCCAGCTTGAGCTGGCGGTCCAGTTCGATGGCCGGAATGGAGTCGATCACCCGGCGGCGCATCTGCTGCACGTCGGCGACGAAGTTCTCCCGGTCGGCGGCCTGCCAGACCATCGGGGCGAGCGCCTCGACGTACGCGGCGCCGAGCTCGGCGTCCCCGGCGACCGGGCGGGCCTTGAGCAGCGCCTGGAACTCCCAGGTCTTGGCCCAGCGCTGGTAGTAGGCGAGGTGGCTGGCCAGGGTGCGCACCAGCGGGCCGTTGCGGCCCTCCGGGCGCAGGTTGGCGTCCACCGGCCAGATGGTGCCCTCACCGGTGGTGTCCGAGCAGAGCCGGGTCAGGGCGGCGGCCAGCCGGGTGGCGGCCTTGACCGCCTCGTGCTCGTCCACGCCCTCGCGCGGCTCGGCGACGAAGATGACGTCCACGTCCGAGACGTAGTTGAGTTCGCGGCCGCCGCACTTGCCCATGCCGATCACCGCGAGCCGGCAGGCCGCGGCGGCCTCCGGGTCCTGCGCGGCGGCGAGGTCCAGTGCGGTCTGCAGGGTGGCGCCGGCCAGGTCGGCGAGTTCGGCGGCGGTCTGGGCGAGGTCGGTGGTGCCGGTGAGGTCGCGGGCGGCGATGGCCAGCAGGCAGCGGCGGTAGGCGACCCGCAGTGCGTTCACCGGGCTGAGGGTGTCGTCCTTGACGCCCTCGGCGAGGGCTCGCCGGAAGTCCTGCGGGCCGGGGTGCATGTCGCGCAGTTCGAAGGTGACCAGCACGTGCCAGTCGCGGGGGTGGCGGGCCAGGTGGTCACCGAGCGCGGTGGAGACGCCGAGCACCCCGAGCAGCCGGTCGCGCAGCGGCTTGGAGGTGGTGAGGGTGTCGCGCAGGGTGTGCCGCTCGGGCTCGTCGGCGGCCTCCAGCAGCCGGGCCAGGCCCAGCAGCGCGAGGTCGGGGTCGGCGGTGGCGCCGAGCGCGTCCAGCAGCACCGGGTCGTCGGCCAGGCCCTCCAGGCCGGGCCCGTCCAGTAGCCGCACGGCCTTGGCGGGATCCGTGAACCCGCGCCGGACCAGCCTGATCTCTGGCCGGCTGACCCGGCTCCCGGCCCGCTGCTCCTCCACCGCCATCGCTCTCCCGGAAACGCCCAGTGGCCCACGCGGTCACGCGGCCCTGGACCTACCTTCCCAGGAGCCGGTCCGCCCGCGCCACGGGGCCCGTGGCGCGGGCGGTCGTTCCGGCGTCATGCCCGTTCCGGCATCCGGTTCACCAGGTGCCAGAGCAGGGCCGACAGCAGCACCGAACCGGTCGCGGCAGCGCCCGTCAGGAACAGGTGGTCCCGGTCGAGAACGCGGCCGCAGAACACGCCGACGAGCCCCGCGCCCGCACCCGTCAGCGCGAGGCCGAGCCGCCGCCGTTCCGACATCCGGGTGATCTCCACCCGGCGGCCCTGACGGCCAGTCCAGGAGAGCAGATGTCGGCCCAGGACCCATTCCCGGAACATCACCCAGAGGGAGACGACGGTGCCCATCGTGCCCACGACGAGATACGCCGGATAGCAGGCGAGCGTCCGCCGGATCCCGATTTGCAGGGCGGCCGTCCCGAAAGTCAGCACCACCATCGTCAGGAACCACAGGCCCATCCACCGGAATGCGTCGAAATGAGTGAACCTGGTGGCCAGCTGATAAAGCAGCGAGATGTATCCGGAAGCCATCAGGACGCTGTCCACGAGCATCGCGCCGAATACCCGGGTAAAGCCCCAGCTGTGGAGGAACAGACTGCGGTGCTTGTACAGCGCCTGCGCCCAGCCCGCCGCCCACCGGTGGGTCTGCGCCCAGTAGACGGACCAGCTGCCCGGGTCGCGGACGCACACGTACGCGCCGGGCACGAATCCCGCCTTCAGCCCGGCGCGGTTCATCTTGAGCGCCAGTTCAACGTCCTCGCAGAGGCTGTCGGTGGACCAGCCGCCGACCGCCCGGACCGCCTCCGCGCGGTACACGCCCGCACAGCCCGAGAGCACGGCGACCCAGCCGTGCCACGACTCGACCGTCCGGGACATCCGGTGGGCCGCGGCCCACTCGATCACGCGCGAGCGCTGGAAGACGCCCTTCACGCTGTGCGGCGTGACCGACATGCAGACGCCCCCGTAGCCCTTGGCGCGCATGCGCGCCAGGCATAGCTCCAGCGCCCGGTCGGAGGCGAAGTAGCCGTCCGCGTCGAGCAGGGCGACGAACTCGGTGGTCACCTCCCCGAGTGCGAGGTTGAGCGACTCCGGCTTGCTCCTGCAGTCGACCTCCAGCACCTCGGCGCCGCACCGCCGGGCGATCTCCGCCGTCCCGTCGGTGCAGGAGTCCGCGAGGACCAGCACGGTGCGCGGCCGTACCGTCTGCTCGAAGGCGGACTTCACCGCGTCCGCGATGAAGTCCGCCTCGTTGTGTGCCGGGATCAGCACGGTCAGCGATTCGGTCACCGCCGGGCGAGCCACTTCACGGCCGCGCCGATCGCGGCGGCGGCGCCGCCGGTCGCCAGGAGCGCCAGCGAAGCGACGCCGGTGTGAGCGAGTCCGTACATAACTGTTCCTCACTGACTGTCCTGAATGCCGATCGGTGAATTAATGAGGGAATTCGAAGGAATTCGCCGACATCGGGCCACCGCCATAACCCGCATTTCTTCTATCACGAATCCGCCGACTGCCGCCCTTAACACGCCATTACGGGCCCCGCCAATCGATGCGGCCGCCCGGAACTCATCCGGTCGGCTCCGCCCGCGGCGCGGACTGACCGCCCGGCGTGGATCGTGAACGGCATGGATATCCGATTGCTGGTGGCGCTGGCGATGGCGGCGACGACCGCCGCGACGTCGGCCGCCGCCCCCGCTGCGACGGTGGCCGCCCCCGCTGCGACGTCGGCCGCCGCCCCCGCTGCGGCGGTGGCCGTCGCCCCCCGGTCGCAGCGCACCATCGTTCTCCTGGACCGCTTCACCACGCTGGATGTGGGACCGGGCCGACAGTGGGGCTGGCAGACCGCCGCCTACGCCGGCTGCACCGAGAACCCCAACCGCTGGAAACTCGACCGACTCACCACCGACGCGCTGAGCACGGCCGCCGGACACCTGACCGTCACCGCCCAGCACCGCGCCGACGGCAACTGGGACACCGGACTGCTGACCACCGGCGACTCCTGCGACTCCGGTGGCAGCGGGTTCCGGCTCCGCACCGGCGACCTGGTGACGGTGCACGTCCGGCTGCCCGCCGCGGGCACCGCCGCCTGGCCCTGCCTGTGGACCTGGCGGGACGGCGGCAACGAGCTCGACCTGTTCGAGTGGTACGCCGACCATCCGGACCGCATCGAGTTCGTCAACCACGTGCGCGAGAGCAGCACCCTCTACTCCGGCCCGGACATCGCTCCCGAGCGGTGGGTGTACGTGGCCGTCCGGCTCGGCGCCGACGACGACACCTGGTACGTCGGACCGTCCCAGGACCAGCTGACCCCGGTGTGGTCCGACGGAACGGGCGTCGGGCCCGACTTCTCCGCCTACCTGATCCTCAGCCTCTCGATAGGCGACGGGACGTTCCACGACCCGCCGACCCGCACCGATCCGGTCACCATGGAGGTCGACCTGCTGAGCGTCGAACGCCCCGGGTAGGGGCCCCGACCGTACGGACCGGACGGGCGCCGCTCAGCGCAGTTCCGCCGGCGGCACCCGCCCGGGCGCCATCGCCTCCTCCCGGACCAGGCTCCCCCAGACCACCAGCCGGTACAGCGACGTGTACTCCGGGGTGCACGTCGTCAGCGTGATGTAGCGCCCCGGCGAACGGTACGGCGAACCGGTGGGCACGGGCGCGATCACGCCCACGTCGTCCGGCGAGGTCTCCGGCAGCACGCCGTCGACCCGGTAGACGTACCAGCGATCCCTGGTCTCGACCACCACGGCGTCGCCCGGGCCGACCCGGTCCAGGTCGTGGAACTTCGCGCCGTGGCCGTCGCGGTGCGCCGCGAGGGCGAAGTTGCCCTCGCCCTCCCAGGGCGGAACCGAGCGGTACGGCACGGTGTACGCGCCGGCCACCCCCTCCGCCAGGGTCGCCTCGTCCGTACCGGACCTGATCAGCACCTGGTAGTCCCGGCCCATGGCGGGCACGTGCAGGAAGCCGAGGTCGCCGCGGCCCAACCCGGCCACCGGGGAATCCGCTGCCGGCGGCGCGGCGACCGACCAGCTGTCGCGCAGCCGCCCGGCGGCCCGGTCCGCCGCCCGGTCCGACACCACGTTGCTCCACCAGAGCACGTACACCGCGAAGAGCGCCACCAGCAGACCGAACGTCAACAGTCCGTCCCCGACCCACCGGGCCACCGCCCGCACCACCACGCCCCGCTGCCGCGCCATCCCGGGCTCCCGTCGCCGCCACCGAACCGGCCGCCACTCCAGCGCCCCGCCCCGCCCGACCGCAAGCAGACACACTCCGGGGCGGCGCCGCTCCCCCGAACGCAGTAGCGCCGGAGCCGCCGCCGGGAACGCGAGGAGGCCCGCCCGGCGACGGTCGCCGGGCGGGCCTCCTTCGGCGGTCCCTCAGAGCACCTGGAGGTTCTTGCGCAGCTCGAAGGGGGTGACCTCGGAGCGGTACTCCTCCCACTCCTGGCGCTTGTTGCGCAGGAACTGATGTCTCCCCAGGACAGGTCCGAACAGCCACCGCAGGCCTGCCATGGAGCGGTCGTTGGTCGGTGTTGTTGGTCACTGTCGGCCAGCCCCGGACGGCCCACAGGCGGCCCAGGAACGGATGACTTGGGGCGCACGGTCACCAGTTCGGCATCGGCATGCTCAGAAGGGCGCTTCCTCGTTCCATCCGCTGGCCCACAGCACGCTGCCATCAAGCGACGCTGCGCGTTCGGCCTGCCATGCGATGTCGTGGCGCTCGCGTAGCTCTGTGACGTCCTCACCCCACGCTTCCAGGGCTCTGAGTGCCTCGACGCGGTAATGGCTTCTGGTGCTGACCGCGAGCTCGGTCCTTACCCTGTTGGCGATCAGCGGGCTCCGTTCGGCGAGCCCGGGATCTAGGAGAATCGTGGCGGCAGCAGCCAGTGAAGCCTCACTGACCGCTGGGTCACGATCGTCGAGAAAGCCGGACACATCATCAAAGACTGCCGGCAAGACCGCTCGCACGGCGGCCAGATCCGCTTCACCACCGGCGTCCCAGGCCACCGCGTCCGCGACACTGCCCAGCCAGTCCAACAACTCCGCCCGCAGACAGCGTTCCTCCTCGTAGAACACACCGCGCTCCTCCGTCCTCACGTCCGCGAGGACGGCCGCCACGACCAGTGAGGCCGCGGCCGTCGATCCGTAGACCGTGTTCTGGTGAAGCACCAACGAAGCCAGATCGCGCACCGCCAGGCGCCGAACGGCGAAGTCACTGGCCAGCAGCCCGACCAGGATCTCTTCCGTACGATCTGCCTCCGGCTCATCCGCACAGGCATGATCCAGCGCAGCCCAGTCGGTGCCAGCCATCAGAACCTGTGCTTTGAGAGGCAGGGGGGGTTCAAGGCGGTTCGGCGCATCGCTCATACGAGGATTGTGGCGCGGTGTGCCGTCGCTGCCGCCAGCAGAGCTCTGGCTGAGGAGGGGGCCGCCTGCGACCCGACCACGATCACCACGACGAAGCTGCACCTGCGCGCATGCCCTGTCCCCTCCGAGGAGGGCCGGAGTTTGGGCAGAGCCCCATGGCTCTGCCCGTCACTGCCTGGTCCGCGGGTCAGTCCTGCCATCCACTCTCTGTGGCGCGGCCGGCCCCCGCCGTCGCGGGGCGAAGACAGGGCCGGGGCGGGCGGCGGGCCAGCGCCGCGAGCGAAGCGAGCCTTGAACCCGTAGAGAAGATCTGTTGCGGGCCGGACCGCGGCTTGAGGAGCTGTCGCTTGTGGGCGGTCAGCCCGAGGCTGGCAGCGAGCCCCCGCAATCGTTCATCCTGGCTAGGTATCTGCCTAGAGAAGGGAGCGGCTAGTGTCCGAGCGGAGCCCGCGCGGTACCTACCTCCGGATCGCCGACGCGATCGAGACCGAGATCAGCGGAGACTCCTCACTGACGTCGCTACCCTCCGAAGCTCAGCTGATGGAGAGGCACGGCGTGGGACGCACCACGGTGCGTCGCGCCCTTGAGTCCCTCGCGACCAAGGGCCTCATCAGGTCGCGCCCCGGCGCCGGATGGGTCGTGATGAGCATCGCGCCCAAGGCCTCGGTGCTCGACCAGCTCACCGCTCTCGTCCGACAGCTCGACGTCGGGGCCGACTTCCCCTCGGAGAAGGAACTCGCCGAGACAACCGGCGCCGCGCGAGGCACCGTCCGACGGGCTCTCGCGCAACTGGAGGGCGCTGGCGTACTCGAAGTACGCCACGGAAAGGGGCGACGAGTTCGCGCCCTTCCCGTCGATCACTCCTGACCACAAGTACCAAGGAGCAGATACAACCGTGTGGGCCTACGAGCTTGCCGAGTCCCTTCTGTCCACCGACCTGCCGCGCCGCTGGTCCCACTCCAAGGGAGTGGCCAGCAAGGCGCGGACCCTCGCCGGCATTCTCGGCCCGGACGCCGAACTGCTGGAGTCCGCCGCCGTTCTGCACGATGTCGGCTACTCGCCGCGGATCGCCGACACCGGCTTCCACCCGCTCGACGGCGCGCGGTTCTTGCGCGCGGAGAGCGTGGACGAGCGTGTCGTGCGGCTGGTCGCCCACCACTCGTGCGCGCTGCTCGAAGCGGAGGAACGCGGACTGCGGCGAGAACTGGAAGAGGAGTTCCCGCTGGAGGAGCCGCACCTGGTGGACGCGCTGATCTACTGCGACATGACCACCACGCCAGACGGTACGCCGACAGCGACCCCCGACCGGATTGCGGAGATCGTGGGCCGGTACGGGCCTGACAGCGTCGTCGGCCGGTTTATCCGCCGCGCCGAGCCGGAGATCGACGCGGCCGCACGCCGGGTCGAAGACCGATTGCTCCAGGCCCGCACCACCGCCTAGCCGATGTACGGCTGCACTCGGGCAGGCTCCAAGCCATGCGTGATCCGCAGCCGCATGGACGGGTGAATGTCGAGGTCGTCGAGGTCCGCCGGGTCCACCCAGCGGACCTCCTTCGACTCCGAGCTCGTCCGCAGGTCACCACCGATAGGGCGGGCCTTGAAGCAGATGGAAAACTGCTGCCGGACCTCCCCATCGTCGTAGGCCATGACGTGTTCCGGGTCCGTGTACAGGCCAACAACGGAGTCGACTTCAACGTCGATTCCAGTCTCCTCGCGCACCTCGCGGACCACTGTGTCCGCCACGGACTCCCCGATGTCGTGCCCACCGCCGGGGAGCGCCCAGAGGTCGTTGTCGGTCTTGTGGATCAGCAACAGCCGTCCCACCTCGTCCGTCACTACCGCGGTGACCGAGGGCACCACGGAGTTCGCCGGCGGGGCAGCCGGGTCATGGAAGTAGTCGATCCGGCTCATGCTGCAGCCTCACTTTCGAGCTGGGGCGAGGTGATGATCCGGGAGCCCTCCCAGATGCGTTCGATGCTCGCCGCGTACGTGCTGAACAGCTCTCCGCCAGGCACCTGGGAGAGGTGCAGGACCGGAGCCAGGTATGCGCCGACTCCGTAGACGTGTCCGTTGACGAGCAGGTCGTCGTCGGCGCGGTAGAGCGAGTTGTAGAGCGTCGTCGAGTGGAGCCGGAACTCGACTCCGGGGGTCCCGAACAGCGGCGCGTAGTTGGCCAGCGCGTTTCGGATCTTGCCTGCCATGGCAGGCCCGATCCCCTCGTCCTCGCCTCGTTGAGCCACGCCGGGGCAGTCGGGATCCCCCAGCATGAGCCGCACGGGTACACCAGCCTGGGCCTTCTCCCGGATGAGTCGGAAGAACAGAGGGTCCTCTGAAAGCCAGAAGCCCGCATAGACCACCAGGTCGAAGTGGCGTGTGGCCTTCGCGTAGAGCGAGGTCCACAACTCCTTTGGCACGACAGCCCGGTGAGGGTAGAGCTTCACCAGCTCCGCCCGCCCGGCCTCGGCGGTCGCGCTGCTGGTCTGTTCGTCGGACCACAGCTCCGACAGTTCTCGCTGCAACAGGTTGGCGAGCGCGTACTGGAAGCGCCGGTAGGGCCGTCGCCCGTCTTTGGCCTCGACCCACCGTTCCACCGTCCGGGGGCTCGTACCTAGCCGCTCGGCGATCTGCTCAATCGTCAACTTGCTCGCGAGGATCGCTCCTCGCAGTCTCTCGTTGGCCATCTCGCCCTCCCCTGGACGACGTTGCGGCACTTGGACGATCTGGGACGACTTGACCGTAGCGAAGTCGGATCGTAGCCGTCCAGACGCGCCGTGTTCCGACGGGGCCGGAACGCCGAATCTAGTGATGCACGGTCGGAATCTCCGACCGAACCAAGCGAAGGACTTGACGCAGCGTCGGCTTCTCGGCATCGTAAGAGACATGTTCAACATGTCTCGCATGCCGAGGCGGACGAACTGACAGTCCTTCTTTGGACTGCCCTGAGCTGCACAAACGCACCATCGACAACTCAAGAGAGTGATCCACCACCGCAGTCCTTCCGTGACCACGCCGGTCGGGGTGAGTGGAGACCAGTCGGCAGAGAAGGGGCGCACGCCTTGACACCTCGGTCCGCCCTTAAGACGGCGGCCGTACATGGGACACGCAGCCGACTGAGAGGAGCTACCGGCCTCTCGAAAGAACGACGCGGCGACATTGAGCCGGCGACGACCTCCGGAAGGGATCTCCCCGGAGCGAGCCAGGACCGCGTCCAGAGACCACCCCCTGATTCACCAGTAACCACGGCCCTCGACACCCCCTCGCATCCATGACTGCGAGGCCGGTGCCGGGGGTCGTGGCTACTCGTGTCGTTCGAGTCGCCCGGGCCCACGTGAGGCGGGCCGCCGCGCTCCGGCCAAGGAACGCGCGGCGGCCCCCGGGCCACCCACCAACAAGGAAGAGGTAGACCCGTGAATTCGATTGTTGCAGGCCAGACCGCCATGAACGAGGACGAGTTCGCCGAGCTGGCGCTCGGCGTGGACTCGGACTTCACCCGGCTGTTCACCGGGGTGCCCGGGGAGAGCGAGGTCGAGCGCGAGGCCCGGATGGACGCCGCGGCCGACATCGTGGCGGACCTGCGCCGCGAGGACCCGGCGCTCGCCGCCTACGCCGAGCGGCTGCTGAGCGTGGCGCCGGTGCCGCTGCGGCGCCCGGCGGTCATCCGCCGCACCGCGAGCGTCGAGCGGGTGGCGGCGTGAGCGGGCTGAGCGACTACCGCGCCGAGCGGCGTGAGGACCGTCGGGTCGAGCGGGCCGACGCCCGGGCGGACCGACGGGAGGAACGCGAGCAGAACCGGCTGGACGCCGAGGCGGCCCGCCTGCGGCGGGAGGCGGACCGGCGCGCCGCCGAGGAGGCTCGGGGCCGGCGCCGGGCGGCGCGGGCCGAGCGCTTCGGTCGTGCGACCGGCTGGGTGACGGCGAACCCGGCGAGGGCGTTCGTGCGGCTGGTACAGGCGTGCTCGATCGTGCCGGCCGTGGTCTCGCAGGTCGCCGCGCTCGACCACGCGGACGTCGCGCTGATGCTCGCGGTGCTGCTGGCCGCGATGCTGGAGGGCGGCGCGTGGGCGCTGGTCGCCATGGGCGCGCAGGCCGAGGGTGAGCGCTCCACCCGCACCTACCGGCTCGGCGCATGGGCGGCCGGCCTGGTCGCCGGGGGCATCAACTTCGCCCACGGCTGGCAGCAGTACCCGACCCACCACTGGGTGGCGTTCGTGCTGGCCCTGTCCAGCATCGGCGCCGTCTGGCTCACCGACCTCCAGACCCACGGCGGCCGCGGCCCGACCACCGCCGAGAAGAAGCAGGCGAAGGAGAAGGCCGAGCACGCCCGCCGCCGCGCCGCCCATCACCCCGAGGTACGGGAAGTGGCCGACCGCCTGCTGTCCGCCGCTCCCTTCGGCGCGTTGCCCGCCGATGAGGCGTGGCGGATCGCGTGGGAGTACGTCCACGGCGTCACCGTCCCCGGCCTGACCGCCGATCTGCTGGCCCAGCGGCTCAACGCCCGCGCCCGGGTCGCGGAGCTGAGCGTCCTCCCTGCGCCAGCCGATCTGTGGCCGGGAATGCCCGACGACCCGTTCCCCGCCCTCACCCTCCCGCTGCCCACGGGGCCGTCCGACGGCGTCTACCTCGACACCGTTCCCGACGAGTTGCGGAACGCTTCCCCGATCACGGTCGAAAGCCTGGAAGCCCTTTACGGAACGGGGTCGTACGTACCCGCACCCGATTCCGGGACTCCCGATCCGGGCTCCCCGGACGAGGTGATCGGGAACGCTTCCGCGACCGCCGGGGAACGCCCCCTCGACCCGGTCGACCTCACCCGGGTCCGCATCCTCGCCGATGACCTCGCCGCACGCGGCGAGGAGCTGACGACCAAGAAGGTCCGCGACGCCCTCGGCTGCCGCAACGACTACGCCGTGCGCCTGCGCCGCCACGTCGAGACCGAGCGCAACAACCCGCCGGCCGCCGCCTGAGACGGCACACCCACTCGCTCATGGACGGAGTCCCATGAACAGCACCCGAGCCGCCCGGTTCGCCGCCGCCTACGCCCTGCTCCGCGCCGCCGCGGACGTCGCGGACCACTGGATCCAGACCGACGACCAGGCCGCCACCAAGGGCCAGCACGACCACAACGACGGGCAGTCGAGCGCGGTCGGCCGCCGCGCCTGCGCCGCCCACGTCGCCACCTACACCGCCACCCAGGCCGCCGCCCTGCTGGCCGGCACGCGGCTGCTCGGCATCCGCCTGCGGCCCGGCCCGGTCGCCGCCGCCCTCGCCCTCAGCGCGGCCACGCACTACCTCGCCGACCGGCAGGGCGGCCACTGGCGGGACGAGCAGCCGAGCGGCGTCGTCCGGCTCGCCGTCGTCAGCCGCGGGTGGCTCCAGCGCGACCCCCACGCCGCCTACCTGCTCGACCAGGCCTGGCACCACGCCTTTGAGACCGTCGCCGCCCTCATCGCCTCCGCCTGACCGACGCCCCGGGAGACATCAGCCATGTCCGAGCAGATCATCCACAAGGACTCCGCGACCGGCATGCCGGTCGGCACCGTCGCCGTGTTCCTTAACCTCAGCGCCGCCGCGGTCGCCCTCTACGCCGACGGCACCGACCAGTACGGTCACCCGAAGGCCAGCTGGTTCTGCCTGGGCTGCGGCAAGCACAGCTACATCGCCAAGGAGCTGGGTGCCGGCCGCAGCGAGGCCAACGCCCACGCCGCCGAGTGCCGGGCGATCCCGTGGCCGCAGGCCGACCTGGTCTGACCAGTCGGTCCTGCTCGAATTCCCGGGACGGCCGCGCAGCTTGCCGGCGAGAGCGGCCGTCCCGGGGCCCTTTCCACACCACATCGAAGTGAGGAAGGAAGCCCATCATGTCCGAGACCCTCGCGTCGGCGCAGGCCAGTGCGGCTGTCGACGCTCCGATCCAGCCGCCCGCCGCGTCGGCTGCCCCGGCCCCCGCGCCGGGCGCCAGCAAGCGGCGCGCGGAGCCGCAGTTGGAGCACACCCGGGGCGGTCTGCCCGCTGTTCCGCTCGCGGTGACCACGGCGAACAGCGTGGTCGGGTTGGCCTCGGCCGCCGCGTTGACCTCCGGCCCGGTGGTCGCCCTGGCGGCCACCGCCGGGACGGTCGCGACCAGCGCGATCGCCACCCGGGTGGCCCGCCGGGCCGCCGCGAAGGCCGCCCAGCGCGCCACCGCGACCACCCCCAGCGGCGGCGGCCAGCGGGCCCCGCACCTGTCGCTCGTTAAATCGCCCACCTCGCAGCGTGGTTCGGCCCCGTCTAGCGGCTTGGGGCGGTCCCGCACTGCGGCCGGGCCGACCAGCCGGGCGGGTGCCGGTCCGGTAGGCGTGCCCCGCCAGTCCCCCGGCGGTGCGGGCGGTTCGTCCACCCGATCGGGCCCGTCGTCGCTGCGGTCGCCGGGCAGCACGGCCGGACGAACTGGCGCGGGGCCGGTGCCGTCCGGCCCGCGCGGCTCCGACACAGGTCGGAGCGGGGGCGTCGGGTCGGTACTGAAGAAGTCGCCCGGCGCGGGCAAGAGCGTGCTGGGCCGGGTGGCCGCGCGGGCCGGTGAGGTGAAGGCAGTCCGGGCCGCCGACCGGCAGGCGGCGCCGACCAGGTCAGAGCGCCGCACTCAGCAGAACGCGGCCCGCCGCCAGGTGACCGACGCGCGCCGCGCCGCCAAGGCCGCCGAGCGCGACCGCAACGCTGCCCAACGCGGCCCGGTCGGCCGGACGCTGGCCAAGCCCGCCACCGCCATCCGGCGCTCGCTGGACAAGGCCCGGGGCAAGGCCCGCACCGCCGCCGACCAAAGCACCGAGCGCAAGGTGACGGACGCCCGCCGGGAGGCCCGCAAGGCCCCGGCCCGTCGCGAGGCGCGCAACCGGCTTCGCCGCTCCGCCACCCGCTTCCACGGTCGGCGCGTGCTCGCCGCGCTGCTGGCCCTGCCGGTCGGATTGATCGGCATGGTGACCACGCCGATAGGCCGCGCTCTCGGCTGGTCCTGGCTGATGTACCCCGGCCGCCGCCTCTACCGCCGCCTGGCCGGCAAGGCCGCCCAGCAGCGGGCCGAGCGCGACGCCGCGATCCGCCAGGAACTCGCCGACGCCGAGCAGGCCGTGGACGAGGCCATCGACAACGACGACCCGACCGGCGAGCAGGCCGTGACCGACACCGTGCCCCGCGCCCCCAAGCACCACCAGCCCGCACACACCAGCCCTACCGCCCTGGGAGGCGACATGGCCAAGAGTTCCGGCTTCGACTTCTCCGAGGTCGCATCCGAGATGTACGGCTCGGCGATGAACTACAACCCCGAAGGCATGATGCACGTCCTGGCCGCCTTCGAGGCCATGCCGGAGGGCCTGGAGTCCATCGCCAACACCTTCCGCGTCCTCGCGGAGCGCTCCGACGAGGAGTTCCCCCTCGACAAGGTCGTCGGGGAGGCCCTCAACGAGGTCTACACCCTGCTGATGACCGCCGTCAGCGCCTCCGAGGAGGTCGGCAAGGCCTTCCGCGGCGCCCACGAGGAGGACATCTCCCGCCACGAGAACCCCCGCAACGGCGAGGAGAAGTGGGACATCGTCAACAACCAGTAATCCCAGACACCCCACCACCACAGGGCCGCCCCGCCACCTCGCGGGGCGGCCCTCCCCATCCCCGTGCACCCGTCGACCGCCCTGCTGCTGCCTGGAGTTGCCGTGAACCAGCCGCCCGAGCACACCCTGAACCTGACCAACGTCCCCAAGCCGAAGAACCGCAAGACCCCCAACCCGAAGACCACGTGGGTGCCGCCGCTGGACTGGGCCGCCACCCACGGCCCCGTCTCCGGCGCCGTCTCGGCCGCGACCGGCGCCGGAGCCATGGCCCTGCTCGGCGCCGCCACCCACATGCCGCCCGGGATCCCGCTCGCCGTCGGAGCGGCCGGAGCCCTCGGCCACGGCATCGGCGCGAGCATCAGGCGCCGTCTGACCGGCCGCACCATGGTGACCCGGGCCGCGTCCTGGCTGCTCGCCGGAGGCTGGACCACCTGGGCCATCACCACCGGCCCGCTCACCTGGGCGGCGGCCGGCACCCTGGCCGGGCTCGGCGTCGGCATCGGCGCCATGGCCTCCAACTCCGCGATCCGCGAGGAAGCCGTGGAGCTGGAGCGCATGAGCGACGAGGCCCGCTCCGCCGCCCGGAAGATGAACGGGGAGCGCGAGGCCCTCGCCCGGGAGTGGGCCGAGCGGATCCACCGCGTCACCGGCATCCAGGTCGCGGTGTTTGCGGTCGAGTTCTGGAAGACCGGCGCCGGGTTCTCCCTCGCTGCCGAACTGCCCGGCGGCTCCGCCACCTGGGACCGCATCGCCGCCGCCGCACGGGGGCTGGCCACCGACGCCCGTCTGCCGCTCGGCTGCACGGTGTGGGTCGAGGAGGGGGACCGGCAGGGCCGCGTCGTCCTGGACATCGCCACCGTCAACGTCATGGCGGGTGAGTACCCCTACCCGGACGACTACTCGGCCCTGTCGATTCTCACCGGCATCCCCTGGGGCCTGCTGCCCAACTCCGACCAGGCCCAGGTGCTGCTGCGCGAGGCGTGCGCGCTGATTCTGGGCCCGCCCGGATCCGGCAAGTCCACCTTCGTGGACGTCATCCTCGCCGGGTTCGCCCGCTGCGTGGACGTGCTGACCTTCCTCATCGACCTGAAGGCCGGCGCCGCCGGGATCCCGTGGGTCCGCCCCTGGCTGGAAGCCCAGGGCCTCAAGGCCCCCAAGGCCGGAGCCGAGAAGCCCCCGGCGGACACCCGGCCGGGCGTGGACTGGCTGGCCTCCACACCGGAGGAGGCCCTGCTGATGATCCAGGCGGTGCTGCGGATCAACGCGGCCCGCCAGCAGGGCTACCAGGACCTGATGGACGCGCAGGACACGACGTTGCTGCCCGTCTCGGCGAACCTGCCGCAAATCGAGGTCGTGGTGGACGAGGGCGCCGAACTGCTGTCCGCCGCCTCCTTCACCGACCGCACCATGAAGGCCCTGCAGGAGGGCGTGAAGAAGGCGATGCGGACTACCCGCGCCATGGGTATCCGCTTCGTCCTCACCGCCGTGGACGGCAACGTGAGCGCGATCGGCGACACCGCGATCCGCAAGTTCTCCCCGGTCGGCGTCGCCCTGACCTCCGGAGAGTCCGCCGGGAACAACGTGAACAAGCTGTTCCCCAGCGCGAAGGTCGACACCCGCCAGCTCCGCGCCAAGGGCTGCGGCGTCATCGGCGACGCCAGCGCCGACGGATTCGCCCCCACCGGCTTCAAGGGCTGGAAGACCAGCCCGAGCATGGTCCGCGACGTGGTGCTGGCCACCAACGCTCGGCGCCCCAGCCTCGACCCCGTCTCCGCCCAGGCCGCTGGCGAGGACTACGCCCGCCGTTGGGACCCGGAGCGTGCCGGATGGCTCTGGGCGAACGCCACCGGCACCGCCGCCCCTGCCCCGACCGCCGAGACCGCTCCGGCGCCCGCACCGGCCGGAGGCGGGCTGAACCTCTCCGCCTTCCGCGACCAGACCAGCGACAGCCCGGCCGGGGACGACGGGGACGGGACGGCGGTGGTCATCGCCTTCCCGGGCGCCCGCCCGCAGGGCCTGAACCTCACCTCCCTGCGCAAGGACACCCCCGAGCCCGCCCCGGAGCCGGAGCAGGCCCCGGCCGGGCCGTCCTGGCTCGGCGAGGCGATCGACGCGATCGAGTCCGCCGGCCACATGGGACTCAAGGTCGCCACCGTCGCCGACACGGTCGGCCGCGACCGCAAGACCGTCCGCACCGCCCTCCAGGCCGCCGCCGACCGCGGCCAGCTCATCTACCGCGAGAACGGCCCCCAGTCCGTTTTCGTCCACCCCGACCACGCCTGACACGCCGTCACGCACAGCTACCGGGTAGTGGGTACTGGGGCCACCCCAGTACCCGGTAAACCGCCCCCAGGGGCGCCGAAACGGGTTCTGTCCTGTGGATTCCCCACTACCCACTACCCAGTGACCACCCCAGTACGGCCACACACAGCAACCGGCGGGGAGGCGACACCGTTGCCCGAAACCGGCCGTCCCCCACCCACCGCCAGTCGTCACGCCACGGAAAGGACCGCCCGTCATGGCCGTCACGATCAGCGTCACCGTCCTGCTCGCCATCGTCGCCATCCTCCTCATCCGGGCCCGTCGCACCTCGCTCGGCGCCGCCGTCGTCCTCTGGCTGTCCGGCTTCACCACCGCCAGCACCGGCCTCGCCGACCCGGTCAACACCTTCCTCGCCGCCGTCGCCCACCTCTTCCACCACTGACTGGCCGCCCGCGATGACCGCCCCCGCCCCGATCCGTCCACTCGCCGCCGTCCACCTGCGCGAGGCCCTCCAGGCCGCCGCCGACCGCCGGCCCGCCGCCGCCCTCGCGGCCCTCATGCACATCGACCCCGATTCCTGGACCGCGATCGAGCAGCGCGCCCACCTGCTCGGCACCGACCTGCTCGACGTCCTCGCCCACGCCGCCACAGGAGGAACCCGATGAGCACCACCAGCGACCTCGTCACCGCCGCCGTCCTCATGGCCCCCGGCGCGATCCTCAGCATCCCGATCGTCCTCTCCCAGCGCGGCGCCCGCACCGACTCCGCCGCCGTGATGCAGGTGCTGGCGGAATCCGCCGCCGAACGCGCCGCCCGAACGGCCGCCACGGACATCGCCCCGCCCGACGGCGGCGAGGGCATCCCCACCCCCGCCTCCGAGACCCCCATCCGCCTCGCTGCCGTCCTCCCGTTCCCCGGCGCCGCGCGCCGGGCCGCCTGAGCACCTGCCCGACCGGCCGTGCTGTCCGGGCCCCACCGCCGCGAGCGGCAGGGCCCGGACGGTGCGGGGGGACGGACAGGCCGCCCCGAGCAGCACGAAGCCCCACTACAACCGTCGACCTTGCAGGGTGACGTTCGGTTGCCGTGGGGCCGTGCATCCCTCTCAGAGATGGGACCAGCATGCCCGAGTTCGACCACTCCACGCTTGCATTCATCGACGACGACTACGACGAGCGGCACGGTCACAGCCGCTTCGGCCTCTACCTCGACGAGAACGCCGCAGGCCTCGACGACAGCGACTTCCGGATCTCCGGGGCGGAGTTCGCCGCCCTCGTCTGGACCGTCGCCACCGCCCCGACCATGTCCCCGGGCTACGTGCGCATCCGCCCGGACCTGCTCGCCATCACCGCCAACCCCGCCGAGGACGACCCCGCCGACCTGGTCCTGCGCATCACCGCCCCCCTCCCGCACCGCGTGCTCAACACCCGCCCCGGGAAGGGCCGGTGGCTGGACTGGGAGAAGGACTGCCACCGGTGTGGTCCCTGGTCGGCCAAGGTCGAGCCGATCCCCGGCCGGCAGCCGGTGCTCACCCTCACCGCCGACATCCTCCTGCCCATCCCTGCCGAGGAGTTGACCGTCCCGGCCACGCCGCTGGCCCGTACGGGTCTGACCCGCGCCGCGAAGCGCACGGTCGCCCGGCTCGCCGGGCACATCAACCGGATCGGCGGTCCGGCCGTCGCCGCCTTGCTCGGAGACGTGTCGTGACCGGGCCCCGGATCGGCTCGCTGTGCACCGGGTACGGAGGCCTGGACATGGCCGCCCTGTCCGTCCTGGGCGGGGAGCTGGCGTGGGTGGCCGACCCCGACCCCGGGGCGGCCGCGATCCTGGCCCACCACCACCCGGGCGTGCCGAACCTGGGTGACATCACCGCCGTCGACTGGTCGACGGTGGAGCCGGTGGACGTGCTGACCGCCGGGTTCCCCTGCCAGTCCGTCAGCCTGGCTGGCAAGGGCGCCGGGATCGTCCCCGGCGCCGCCTCCGGCCTGTGGGTCGAGGTCGCCCGCGCCGTCCGTGAAATCCGGCCCTCCCTGGTGGTGATCGAGAATGTCCAAGGCCTCCTCTCGCGGAAAGCCGATCGGGGTGTTGGGATGGGATCCGGAGCGCCGGATCTGGACCCGGCTACCGGACGGCCCCTCGCTCTTCGCGCTCTCGGCGCCGTTCTGGGAGACCTGGCCAGCCTCCGGTTCGATGCGGAATGGACGAGCGTGCGAGCGTCCGACGTCGGCGCCGTCCACGAGCGCAACCGGGTCTTCGTCCTGGCCTGGCCTGCCCACCCCCAGGGCCCGCAACTCGCGTGGCCGGGGCTTCCCGGACAGGCTGCCGAACGTGGTGGAGCTGCTGCCGACCCCGACCGTGTCGGAGTCGACCGGGACCGGGCACACCGGTCGGGGCGGGATGAACCTGCGGACCACGGTCACCCTGCTGCCGACACCGGAACCGAGAGACGGCGAGAAGGTGGCGTCGAGCCGGGACGAGGGTCAAGGGGAGCTGACGCTGCCCTCGGCAACGGCACGGATTGGGGTCCGTACGGCCGAGCCGTCCGCTGGTGGGAAACGGTCCTCGGCCGCCCCGCACCCCGGCCAACAGACGATTCCGGGCGCCTGAACCCGGTTTTCGTCGAGTGGATGATGGGCCTGCCCGCCGGGCACGTCACCGCCGTCCCCGACCTGTCCCGCACCGCCCAGCTCAAGGCGCTCGGCAACGGCGTCCTGCCCGACCAGGCCGCCGCCGCCCTCCATCTCCTCCTCGACCGTGCCACCTCCGGCGCCCCGGCGACGGGTCTGGGGGCTGCCGCGTGAACCGCGTCCCACCGCTCGGCGACGCCCAGGGCCTGTGGAAGGCGGTCCTCGCCGCCGCCTCCGGCCGCTGCCAGTGCCGCGGCACCTGCGGCACCAACCACGACAAGGACGGCGGACGCTGCCCCGCCGCCCACGGCGCCTACCAGACCAAACACGGCCGCGGGTGGGTGCGCCTGATCGCCGCCCCGGCCGCCCCGGCCGACCTTCTGCTGCCCCCGCACCAGGCCGCGGCCCTGCCCAAGCGGCAGCTGGCCGCCTGGTGCGAGCACTGCCACCAGGCCACCCGCCGCGCCGCCGACAAGACCGCGCAGGCCACCCCGTCCGCCGAGCCGGACTCCCTCTTCGACCTCTGACCCGTCGGGAGAACCCTGTGCCCATCAAGACGGTGACCCGCTACGTCGCCGAGTGCGACGTCTGCGGCACCGCCTACGGCTCCGACAGCGCCTTCGAGCGCGCGATTCACTTCACCACCCGCGAGGACGCCGTCGACCTGGTCCACGACGACCCCGAGTGGCTGGTCACCACCGACGGCCGCGTCATCTGCCTCCTCGACGACGACGCCCACCAGGCGGCCCTGGACGCGCTGATGCCGCCCGCGCCGGCCGCCGTGTGCGACGGACAGACCGCCCTCGACTTCTGACCCCCGCCACCTGCGGCCCGCGCCCGGCACCTGCCCCGGGTGCGGGCCGCCCTGCTCCGCCCGAAAGGAGCCCGCGTTGAGCACCGAGTACGCCCCGAACGTGATCCCGTTCCGCCCCGAGCCCGCCGAGGTGAAGGCCTCCGAGCAGGCCGTCATCGGCGCCGCCCTGCTCGACCCCGCCCAGATCCCGGCGCTGGCCGCCCAGCTCGGCGACCCGAGCGCGTTCTACCACCCCGCGCACGAGACGATCTGGCGCGCCATCATCCGCATGTCCGGCGGAGAGCGGCCGGTCGACCCGATGCTGCTGGCCGGCGTCCTGCGCGCCCAGGGCGACCTGGGCCGCATCGGCGGGCCGGGCTACCTGCACACCTGCATCGAGGCCACCCCCACCGCCGCCAACGGCGACTACTACGCCGAGATCGTGCGCCACGCCGCCGAACGCCGCCGCATCGGCACCGCCACCAGCCGCCTGGCCCACATGGCCGGCGACGACCAGACCGACCTGGAGGCCGTCCGCACCGCCGCCCTCGCCGCCCTGTCGGACCTCGCCGCCGGGGACGCCTGGCTCGACCCCGTCCCGCTCGGTTCCCACGGCGCCTTGCCGACCTTCCCTGTCGACGCCCTGCCCAAGTGGGTCAGCGCCTACGTGGAGGCGGTCGCCGAGTTCACCCAGACCCCGCCCGACATGGCCGCCACCATGGCCCTCGCCGCGCTCTCGACCGCCGCCGGCGGCCGGGTGAACGTGCAGATTCGCCCCGGCTGGTGCGAGCAGTCCAACCTCTACCTGGTCTGCGCGATGCCCCCGGCCAGCCGCAAGTCCGACGTGTTCGGCCTGACCACCGGCCCCGTCTACAAGGTCGAGGCCGAGCTCCAGGCCGAGGCCCGCTCCCGGATCATCGAGGCCGAGACCGCCCGCGACGCGGCCCTCGCCGAGGTCGAGGCCCTGATGGCCAAGGCCCGCAAGAACCCCGACACCGACCGCACCCAGCTCGTCGCGGAGATCTCCGCCGCCAAGATGCTCGCCGAGGAGATCACCGTCCCGCCCACGCCGCGGCTGACGCTGTCCGGGGACATCACTCCGGAGACCGTCACCCACCACCTCGGCGTCCACCGCTGCCTGGCCGCGCTCTCCCCCGAGGGCGACCTGTTCGACAGCATCGCCGGCCGCTACAGCAGCAAGCCGAACCTGGGCGTGTTCCTCCAGGCCCACAAGGGCGAACGCCTCCAGACCGACCGCATCACCCGCGAACAGCCCACCGCCGACCGGCCCGCCCTCACCATCGGCGTCACCCCGCAGCCCGCCGTCCTCCAGGAACTCGGCGCCGCCCCCGGCGCCCGCGACCGCGGCCTGCTCGCCCGCTTCCTCTACTCCCTCCCGCCCTCCAACCTCGGCTACCGCAAGATCCGCACCACCCCGATCCCCGACACCGTGGCCAACGCCTACGACCGCAACCTCACCCGCCTGCTCCGCGCCATGACCGACCTCACCGAACCGGTCACCGTCGTCATGGACCAGGCCGCCGACCTCGCCATCGAGAAGCTCCAGGAACGCGTCGAGGTCCAGCTCCGCCCCGACCAGCCGCTCGCCCACATCCGGGACTGGGCCGGCAAGCTCGTCGGCCACATCGCCCGCATCGCCGTCCTGCTCCACCTCGCCGACCACATCGCCTCCGACCAGGACCCCGGCGCCTGGCGGGCCGACCTGGACGCGGCCACCGTCGAGCGCGCCGCCCGGATCGCCGACTACTACACCGCCCACACCCTCGCCGTCTTCGACCTCATCGCCGCCGACCCCGCCACCGAGGACGCCCATGCCATCCTCCAGTGGCTCCAGCGGCCCAAGAAGGACGGCGCCCACCGCACCCACATCAAGGCCCACGACGCCGTCGCCAGCAGCCGCCGATTCAAGAAGGTCGCCGACGTCGAACCCGCCCTGACCCTGCTCGAACAGCACGGTTACCTCCGCTCCGACCAGGCCCCCACCGACGGCCGTCGAGGCCGCCAACCCGCCATCACGTTCCGTGTCCACCCCTCCCTTGCGACCCCCGTGGACGGAGCGGAAGCCCCGTAACCGTCAGGGATGTCAGGGAAAATCCCTGACCAGCCAAAACGAGCCCTGACCGCTCGTCAGGGATTGTCAGGGGGTTGTGGGGAAAGACGCGTTTTGCGGGGAACACGGGAAAAACCCGGCCCCCCGGCCG
>NZ_JBHWDU010000053.1:46091-58599 GCF_042734825.1 Kitasatospora sp. NPDC059648
CTGACCAGCCAAAACGCGCCGTCACCGCTCGACTGGGATGGACCGGGCTATCAGGCAAAACCATACTACCCCTGACATCCCTGACAATCCCTGACGCCCTGCCAGGAGCCAAAACCGCAGGTCAGCGATTTTCCCTGACATCCCTGACACTTTCCGGCCCCAACCCCCATCCACGCACAGGGGCCATCACGCACCGCAACCACCATCCGTACCCGCAGACGGAGGCTTCGCCATGCCCTCGAAGGGCCGCAGCACGGGCACCGACTCGAACATCCGCCCCCTGCCGACCAGCTACCTCGAACCCCAGGACATCGCCGAGCTGTTCAAGGTCCCACTGGAGACCGTCTACCAGTGGCGCCGCAAGCGCACCGGCCCGCCCGGATTCCGCGTCGGCCGCCACCTCCGCTACCACCCCGACGCCGTCGCCCAGTGGGCGCAGAGCCAGGAAGAGGCCGCCTGACCCATGGCCGGACACATCCAGGACCGCTGGTACAAGACCGAGACCGGCCCCGACGGCAAGCAGCGCCGCGTCCGTACCGAGCGCTACGGCATCGGCCTGCGCTACCGGGCCCGCTACGTCGGGCCCGACGGCACCGAGAAGAGCAAGAGCTTCCCCGACCGCCAGAAGCGCCAGGCGGACGAGTGGCTGGCCCGGATCGAGGCCGACATGTCCCGCGGCCAGTACGTCGACCCGAAGGCCGCCCGCACCACCTTCAAGCAGTTCGCCGAGAAGTGGCTGGAGTCGCAGAACACCGACCTGAACACTCGCGCTTCCGTGCACGCGCAGATCCGGCGGCACGCGATCCCCTACCTGGGCCCCCGCCCGATGGACTCGTTCCGCCCGTCGCACATCCGGGAGTGGCTGGCCGAGCTGGAGAAGGCGGTCCCGGCTTCCTCCTACCGTCGGGTCATCTTCGGGAACGTCTCCGGCATCTTCACCGCCGCCGTGGAGGACGAGCTGCGGACCACGAACCCGTGCCGCTCCCGGTCGGTCACCGCACCCGGCCGGGCCCCGGGCAGGGTGCGGCCGTGGACGCCCGACCGCGTCGCCGCAGTGCGGGCCGGGCTGCCGGAGCGCTACCAGGCCATGAACGACGCCGGCGGGGGCTGCGGGCTGCGGCAGGGCGAGATCTTCGGTCTCCCCGTGGACGAGATCGGGTTCGACACGGGGTGGCTCCACGTCGGCTACCAGGTGAAGGACATCGGCGGGCGCCTGGTGTTTGCGCCGCCGAAGCGCGGCAAGGTACGGGACGTGCCACTCCCGGAGCAGGTCGGGCATGTCTTCAAGGCCCACATGGAGGCGTTCCCGCCGGTGGAGGTCACGCTGCCGTGGCTGACCCCGGACGGGCCCCCGGTGACGAAACTGCTGCTGTTCTCGCGGGAGGAGGGCGGTCCCGTCCGGCGGAGCGACTTCAACACGTACGCGTGGAAGCCCGCGCTGGTCTCGGCCGGGGTCATCCCGCCACCCGAGAAGGGCAAGCGGCACCAGGCGTCCCGGGAGGACGGCATGCACGCCCTTCGGCACTTCTACGCGTCCGTCCTGCTGGACGCCGGCGAAAGCGTGAAGGCGCTGAGCGGGTACCTCGGGCACACCGACCCGGGTTTCACGCTCCGGGTCTACACGCACCTGATGCCGAGCAGCGACGGCCGCACCCGCCGGGCCGTCGACAAGCTCTACGAAGCCCTCGGATGGGCCGCTCCGCTGCCTGGCGGCCCTCAGTCACCCTCTGGCCTCGGAATGGACGGGTGAGAAAGGATGAGCCACTCAGCGGCAGACAGCCGGAGGAGGGGGCCGTGAAGGGGTTGTTCCGGAAGTGGGCCGGAGGGGGCCAGAAGTTCGAGCCGCCAGCAGAGCTGGTGGCCGAGGCTGCCCGCCAACCTGGCGGATGGGTGTACGAGATCGACGCCGACATGACCGCGGACCCCAACGGCGAGGTGCCACCCGAGGCCATCATGGGGGCCTGGAAGGTCGACGATCACGGGCGGCTGACCGGGGAGTACGAGGCGAATCCGAAGTACTCCGGGTCGGGCGGACGGGGCGAGCAGACGCCCCGGGGCTGACACCCGGTCGCGAGCCTGACGGCCCACAGACGGCCCACAGGGACCGCGAAAGGCTCCGGGCTGGTGGCACACCGCCGCCGGCCCGGAGCCTTCGTTCGTCCGGCCTACCCCTCTGGCCTGCGGTTACAGCACCTGGAGGTTCTTGCGCAGCTCGAACGGGGTGACCTCGGAGCGGTACTCCTCCCACTCCTGGCGCTTGTTGCGCAGGAAGAAGTCGAAGACGTGCTCGCCCAGGGTCTCGGCGACCAGTTCGCTGCGCTGCATCAGGTCGATGGCCTCGCCGAGGTTCTGCGGCATCGGCTGGATGCCGAGGGCTCGGCGCTCGGAGTCGGACAGGGCCCACACGTCGTCGTCGGCGCCGGGCGGGAGCTCGTAGCCCTCCTCGATGCCCTTGAGGCCGGCCGCGAGGGTGACGGCGTAGGCGAGGTACGGGTTGCAGCCGGTGTCCAGGGAGCGGACCTCGATCCGGGTGGAGCCCTGCTTGCCCGGCTTGTACATCGGCACCCGGATCAGCGCCGAGCGGTTGTTGTGGCCCCAGCAGATGTACGAGGGGGCCTCGCCGCCGGCGCCGGCGGTGCGCTGGGAGCCGCCCCAGATGCGCTTGTAGGAGTTCACCCACTGGTTGGTGACGGCGGCCGTCTCGGCGGCGTGCCGCAGCAGGCCGGCGATGAACGATCTGCCGACCTTGGACAGCTGGTACTCGGCGCCGGACTCGTGGAAGGCGTTGCGGTCGCCCTCGAACAGCGAGACGTGGGTGTGCATGCCGCTGCCGGGGTGCTCGGAGAACGGCTTGGGCATGAAGCTCGCGTGCACGCCCTGCTCCAGCGCGACCTCCTTCATGACCAGCCGGAAGGTCATGATGTTGTCGGCGGTGGACAGCGCGTCGGCGTAGCGCAGGTCGATCTCCTGCTGACCGGGAGCGCCCTCGTGGTGCGAGAACTCGACCGAGATGCCCATCGACTCCAGCATGGTGATCGCCTGGCGGCGGAAGTCGTGGCCCACCCCGCGCGGGGTGTGGTCGAAGTAGCCGGACTGGTCGGCGGGGATCGGCGCCGTGCCGTCGCCGGGCAGGTTCTTCAGCAGGAAGAACTCGATCTCGGGGTGGGTGTAGAAGGTGAAGCCCAGGTCGGAGGCCTTCTCCAGGGTCCGCTTGAGCACGAACCGGGGGTCGGCGTAGGAGGGCGAGCCGTCCGGCATCAGGATGTCGCAGAACATCCGCGCGGTGCCCGGAGTCTCGGAGCGCCACGGCAGGATCTGGAAGGTGGTCGGATCCGGCTTGGCGATCATGTCCGACTCGTACACCCGGGCGAATCCCTCGATCGCCGAGCCGTCGAACCCGATGCCCTCCTCGAAGGCCTGCTCCAACTCGGCCGGCGCCACCGCGACCGACTTCAGGAACCCGAGCACATCGGTGAACCACAGCCGGACGAACCGGATGTCACGCTCTTCGAGCGTCCGAAGCACGAACTGCTGCTGCTTGCCCATGGGGACAGTCTCACCTCTGCTCTTTACGCTCGTGTTACGCCCGGGAGGCTCCCGAGAGACCCCCGCGGAGCGACTGCCCCCATCATGGCCGATCACCGGGCGCCGCGGCAGGGCCGACCCCCCTGGGGCTCGCCCTCGCAGGACATTGCGTCAGTTAGACGATTACACTGCGAGGCATGCCCAATCTCCGTGTCGCCCTGTGCCAGATCGACCCCTGGGTCGGTGACCTCGCCCGCAACGGCGACGAAGTGGTGCGCTGGACGAAGCAGGCCGTGGAGGCCGGCGCCCAGCTGGTCGCGTTCCCCGAGATGGTCCTGACCGGCTACCCGGTCGAGGACCTCGCGCTGCGCCGCTCCTTCGTCGAGGCCTCGCGCGGCGCCCTGGTCGAGCTGGCCGGCCGGCTGGCCGACGACGGGCTGGGCGGGGTGCCGGTGGTGGTCGGCTACCTCGGGCGCTCCGAGCACGCCTCGCCGCGCTTCGGTCGGCCCGCCGGGTCGCCGCAGAACTGCGCCGCCGTGCTGTACCGGGGCGAGGTGGTGAACCGCTTCGCCAAGCACCACCTGCCCAACTACGGCGTCTTCGACGAGTTCCGCTGGTTCCTCCCCGGCGACCAGCTGCCGGTGCTGCGGCTGCACGGGGTGGACGTCGCGCTGGCCATCTGCGAGGACATCTGGCAGGACGGCGGGCGGGTCACCGCCGCCCGGGAGGCCGGGGCCGGGCTGCTGGTGGTGGTCAACGGCTCGCCGTACGAGCGGAACAAGGACGACCAGCGGCTGGAGCTGGTGCGGCGCCGGGCGGCCGAGGCGGGCTGCGCCCTGGCGTACGTCAACATGGTCGGCGGCCAGGACGAGCTGGTCTTCGACGGCGACTCGATCGTGGTCGACGCGGACGGCCGGGTCCTGGCCCGCTCCCCGCAGTTCGAGGAGCACCTGCTGGTGCTGGACCTCGACCTGCCGGCCGCGAGCAGCGACCACACCGACGGCCTGCTGCTGAGCGACGGGCTGCGCCTGGTCCGTACCGAGCTGGGTGACGAACCGTCACCGCCGCCCGCCGACAGGCGCACCGCCGAGATCGCGCCGCGGCTGTCCGACGAGGCGGAGATCTGGGCCGCGCTGGTCTCCGGCACCCGGGCGTACGTGGTCAAGAACGGCTTCAGGTCGGTGCTGATCGGCCTCTCCGGCGGCATCGACTCTGCGCTGGTGGCCGCGATCGCGGTGGACGCGGTCGGCGCCGGGAACGTGCACTGCGTCTCGATGCCGAGCCGCTACTCCTCCCAGCACTCCCGGGACGACGCGGCCGAACTGGCCCGCCGCACCGGGCTGCACTTCCGGACCGTCTCCATCGCCCCGATGTTCGACGCCTACCTGGGCGCCACCGAACTGACCGGCCTGGCCGAGGAGAACCTGCAGTCCCGGCTGCGGGGGACCCTGCTGATGGCGATCTCCAACCAGGAGGGGCACATCGTGCTCGCGCCCGGCAACAAGAGCGAGCTGGCGGTCGGCTACTCGACCCTGTACGGCGACTCGGTGGGCGCGTACGGCCCGATCAAGGACGTCTACAAGTCGCTGGTCTTCCGCCTCGCCCGCTGGCGCAACGAGGAGGCCGAGCGGCGCGGCGAGGTGCCGCCGATCCCGGAGAACACCATCAGCAAGCCGCCGTCCGCCGAGCTGCGGCCGGACCAGGTGGACACCGACTCGCTGCCGGACTACGACCTGCTGGACAGCGTGCTGGCCCGCTACATCGAGGGCGACGAGGGCCGGGACGCGATCGTCGCCGCCGGCTTCGACCCGGCGGTGGTGGACCGGGTGGTCCGGCTGGTCGACACCGCCGAGTACAAGCGGCGCCAGTACCCGCCGGGCCCGAAGATCTCGGTGAAGAACTTCGGCCGGGACCGCCGCCTGCCGATCACCAACCGCTGGCGGCGCGGCTAGGGCGTGTCCGACGGTTCCCGCCTCACTGGAACCGGTAGGTGGCGGCCACCGCGAGGTGGTCGCTGCCGTCCCGGGGCAGGGTGCGGGAGTCCACGGGCTTGAGCCCGCCCTTGCTCATGATCTGGTCGATCCGCGCCATCGGGAACGCCGAGGGCCAGCTGAAGCCGAAGCCGTCCCCGGCGGCGCCCTGGGCCGAGCGCATCTGCGAGGTGACCGGTGCCAGGCTGCGGTCGTTCATGGTGCCGTTGAGGTCGCCGAGCAGCAGGACCTTCTTCACCGGCTCGGCCTGGATCGCGTCGCCGAGCGCCTGCGCGCTGACGTCCCGCTGGTGGACGGTGAAGCCGCTCTCGGCCTTGAGCCGGACGGACGGCAGGTGCGCGACGTACACCGCGACCGGGCCCTGCGGAGTGGCGACCCGGGCGCGGAAGGCCCTGGTCCAGCCGATCTTCAGGTCCACCGGGGAGACGTCGCTGATCGGGTACTTCGACCAGAGCCCGACCGTCCCCTCGACCGTGTGGTACGGGTACGTCCCGGCGAGCCCGGTCTCGTACGAGCGCAGCTGGTTGCCGGCCAGCTCCTGCAGGGCGACGATCTGGGCGTCGGCGGCGACCAGACCGCGGACGGTGCCGGCCACGTCGGTGTTGGCGGCGGCGACGTTGTGGGTGACCACCGTCCAGTCGCCCTTGCCGCCGCTCTTGTCGGACACCAGCCCGCCGAACAGGTTGACCCACAGCACCGCGGGCACCAGCAGGGCGAGCAGCGCGGTGGCGGAGCGACGCAGCAGCGCGGGCACCAGCAGCACCGGGACGGCCAGGCCGACCCAGGGCAGGAAGGTCTCCAGCAGGCTGCCGAGGTTGCCGACGCTGTTCGGCATCCGGGCGTGGAAGGCCAGCAGCACGGCGGCGAGCAGGGCCAGCAGGGCGATCACCAGTCCGCGCCGCCAGGTGCTGCCGCCGCGGGCGTCCCGGCCCCAGTTCCGCAGACCGAGGAAGCCGCCGGGCGGGGCGGCGGGCGTGTCCGCACCCCCGGGGACCGTGGTCCGCTCGGTGCTTTCCGCCTGCGCCATGCGTGGCTCCCGTCGCTCGTGCCGTCGCCGGTCCGGTGTCCGGTCCGTGGAGGGTACGGGCGCGGCGCCGGACTGGTGCCGGTTTGATCGGATACCCGGCTCAGCCTATGCCGGGACAGACGCACGTCCCCGGGAGCGGGTTCCGGCGTGGCCCGGTTTGGTGAGCCAGGCCACGCCGGGCACGAAGCATGCGCTCCGGCGCGCGGCGGGAGTCCGGAAGGCGGGCCGCTAGCGGGGCGCGACGCCGTCGAGGACGGAGTCGACCAGCTTGCGGGACAGTTCCGGGTCCTCCAGGTCGGAGTCCTCCGACAGGATGCTGCGGTAGAGGATCGGCCCCATCAGCAGGTCGCCGAGCAGTTCCACGTCGAGGTCGTCGCGGATCACGCCCTCGGCGACGGCCCGCCGGATCAGGTGCAGCCCGACCTCCCGGCGCGGCCCGATCACCCGCTCCCGGTAGGCGGTGTACAGCTCGGGCAGGGTCTGCATCTGTCCGAGCGCGGCCTTGAGCACCCAGCGGGTGCGCTTGGCGAGGCCGCGGCGGCGGATGTAGTCGACCATCGCGATCAGGTCCTCGCGGGCGCCGCCGCCGGTGGGGGCCGGGATCGGCTCCTCCAGTCGGCTGACGACGTCGACCAGCAGGGCCTCCTTGTTGGGCCAGCGCCGGTAGATGGTGGCCTTGCCGACGCCGGCAGCGGTGGCGATGCCCTCGATGGTGAGCTCGGACAGCGTGTTGCCGTCCGCCATCAGGTCCTCGACGGCGGTGAAGATGGCCTGCTCGGCGGCCTCGCTGCGGGGCCGGCCGCGGCGTACCGCCGCGCAGGGCTGCCCGGTGTCGGCGCTCGGCGTGTCCGTCCTCATCCCGGCTGTCTCTCCCTCGCTGGGTCCCGGGCCCGCGGGCGCCGTGGTGTGTCGGTCGGTCCGGTCCACGGGCGGGATCGCCCCCGCCCTGGGCCGAGGCCCTGCCGACCGGACGCACCGGTCGGCAGGGCCATTGTCGCTCAGGCGACTCGCAGGTCGGTCGACCCGCTGGTCAGCCGCCCGTGGGCGGCCTCCGCGGGTCAGGCCTCCGCGGGTCAGGCCTCCGCGGTCGCGGCCTCCCGCGCCCGGTCCTGCTGCTCGGGCGCCCGGCCACCGGGGCCGCCCGGGCCCGCCGGGGCCGCGGCACGGCGCGGCAGCAGGAACCAGGCGACCAGCGCGCCGACCAGCGAGATGCCCACGGAGAGCGAGGCCACCACGTGCATGGCGTGGATGAAGGCGTCGTTCGCCGGGGCGACCAGCGCCTTGCCCGCGCCGTTCGGGAGCCGGTCGGCGATGGCCAGGGTGGCCTCCAACGACTCGCCCGCCTTGTCGCGCAGCCCCTCGGGCAGGTGGGTGAGGGTGTCGGACATCCCGTCGCGGTAGACGGTGGAGAGCACCGCGCCGAGCACCGCGACCCCGAGCGAGCCGCCGACCTGGCGGAAGGTGTTGTTGACGGCCGAGCCGGCGCCGGCCTTCTCGCGGGGCAGCGAACCCATGATCGCGACGGTGACCGGCGGCATGACGTGCGCCATGCCCGTACCCATCACCAGGCCGAGCACGATCAGCACCCAGATCGGGGTGGTGGCGGTCAGCACGGTGTAGCCGACGAAACCGAGCGCGACCAGCACCATGCCGCCCGCGGCGGTGGCGGCGACGCCGAGGCGCTCGACCACCAGCCGGGCCCGCGGGGCGAACAGCAGCTGGGCGACGGCCAGCGGCAGCATCAGCAGACCGGCCTGGAGCGCGCTGTAGCCGCGCACGCTCTGGATGTAGAAGACGCCGAAGAAGGAGACGCCCATCAGCGCGAAGAAGATCACGCCGACCACGACCACGGAGGCGCTGAACACCTTGTTGCGGAACCAGGTGACGTCCAGCGCGGGGAACGGGATGCGGCGCTCGTAGAGGACGAAGGCGGCCAGGGCGACCACGCCGAGCAGAGTCGGCCCCCAGGCCGCGAAGGCGGTGAAGTCGGCCAGCTCGCCGCCCTTGATGATGCCGTAGATCAGCGCGACCAGGCCGACGATCGACAGCAGCACGCCGACCGGGTCGAGCGCGCCCGGGTTGGGGTCCTTGGACTCGGGCACCAGGATCGCCATCGCGATCACCGCGACGATCACGATCGGGACGTTGATCAGGAAGACCGAGCCCCACCAGAAGTGCTCGATCAGCAGGCCGCCGGTGATCGGGCCGATGGCGATGGCCAGGCCGACCGCGCCGGCCCAGATGCCGATCGCCTTGGGCTGCTCCTCGCGCTCGAAGACGTTCATGATGATCGCCAGCGTGGCGGGCATCGCGAGCGCGGCGCCGACGCCCATCAGGCCGCGGTAGCCGATGAGTTCACCCGGCGAGCCGGACATCGAGGACAGCAGCGAGGCGACGCCGAAGACCACCATGCCGGTCAGCAGCGCGAGCTTGCGACCGAAGCGGTCGCCGAGCAGGCCCGAGGTGAAGAGCAGCCCGGCGAACACCAGGGTGTAGGAGTTGATCGCCCACTCCAGGTCGCTCTGGGTGGCGCCCAGTCCGACCGGGGCGGGGGTCGCGATGGTCTTCATCGCGACGTTGAGGATCGAGTTGTCGAGCACGACGACGAGCAGGGCGAGCACCAGGGTGCACAGGATCGCCCAGCGCCTGCGGTGGATGGCTTCCGGCACACGGGGTGGCGCGGCTGCGGTGGTCATTGGTCTTCCCGTCCGTGTTGGCGTGGCACTGGCGGGCATTTGCGAGTCGCGGACGTCTCGTAACCCCCCGGAACAGAGTAGCGCGCAATACGATACGAGACGAGTCCGTTTCGTAAAAATGCGGCAAAGCCCGGCGTCGCGCCGGGGCCGGTGTGGCATGGATCGCACCCCGCCGACGGCACCCCTCTTTCCGCTCACGCCGGGGCGTGCAAGCATGGAGGTGATCCGGGGACGCCGTACGGCGCCACGAGACGACAACCCTTCAGGAGTCCGTTCGATGAACGCTTCTTCGCCTTCGCCTGCCCACAACCAGGCGGCGAACGCCACCCTCTACGGCGGGGTCACCAACCGCCGCGTCACCGTCCGCGACCTCGCCGCCGCCAAGCGGCGCGGCGAGAAGTGGGCGATGCTCACCGCCTACGACGCCCTCACCGCGGGCGTGTTCGACGAGGCCGGGATCCCCGTCCTGCTGGTCGGCGACTCGGCCGGCAACTGCCACCTCGGCTACGAGACCACCGTGCCGGTGACCATGGATCAGATGGTGATGCTCTCCGCCGCCGTCGTCCGCGGCACCCAGCGCGCCATGATCGTCGCCGACCTGCCCTTCGGCTCCTACCAGGAGTCGCCCGCGCAGGCCATGCACAACGCGGCCCGGCTGATGAAGGAGGCCGGGGTCGGCGCGGTCAAGCTGGAGGGCGGCGAGCGCAGCGCCCGCTCGATCGAGCTGCTGGTCGAGGCCGGCATCCCGGTGATGGCCCACATCGGCCTCACCCCGCAGTCGGTGCACGCCTTCGGCGGCTACCCGGTCCAGGGCCGCGGCGACGAGGCGGCCCACCAGCTGCTGCGCGACGCCAAGGCCGTGCAGCAGGCCGGCGCCTTCTCGGTGGTGCTGGAGGCCGTCCCGGCCGAGCTGGCCGCCCAGGTGACCGAGCAGCTGGCGATCCCGACAGTCGGCATCGGCGGCGGTCCGGAGACCGACGCCCAGGTGCTGGTCTGGACCGACATGGCGGGCATGACGGCCGGCCGGGTGCCCAAGTTCGTCAAGAAGTACGCCGACCTGCGCGGCGTCCTCGGCGAGGCCGCCCGCGAGTTCGCGGCCGACGTACGCACCGGCGCCTTCCCGGCCGCGGAGCACAGCTTCCACTGACGCTCCGGCCCGAGTGAGCCGACAGCGGCCCCGTTCCCCGGTGGGAGCGGGGCCGCTGTCATGCCCGGACGGGCGGTGACAGCGGGCTGACAGCGGTGGCGGGCGCGCGACAGGGGGCTGACAGGCGGGGCGGACAACCTGGAGGCATGACAGGAATCGCCACCGCCCCGAACACGCGGGGAACAGCCGGGAACGCCGTCGAGGTGCACGGCATCGTCAAGCACTACGGCACCACCAGGGCCCTCGACGGCGTCGACCTCACCGTCCGCGAGGGAACCGTCCTCGCCCTGCTGGGCCCCAACGGCGCCGGCAAGACAACGCTGGTCCGCGTCCTCTCCACGCTGATCAAGCCGGACGCCGGCAGCGCGTTCGTCGGCGGCTACGACGTCCTGCGCCAGCCCAAGCAGCTGCGCCGCACCATCGGCCTGACCGGCCAGTACGCCTCCGTGGACGAGCTGCTGTCCGGCTACGAGAACCTCTACCTGATCGGCAGGCTGCTCGACCTCTCCAGCCGCGAGGCCAAGGCCCGCGCCGCCGAGCTGCTGGAGCGCTTCTCGCTCACCGAGGCCGCCAAGCGGACCGCCAAGACCTACTCGGGCGGCATGCGCCGCCGCCTCGACCTGGCCGCCAGCATGATGGGCCGCCCCCGGGTGCTCTACCTGGACGAGCCCACCACCGGCCTGGACCCGCGCACCCGCAACGAGGTCTGGGACGAGGTGCAGCGGATGGTCGCCGAGGGCAGCACCGTGCTGCTGACCACCCAGTACATGGAGGAGGCCGAGCAGCTCGCCGACGAGCTGACCGTCATCGACCGGGGCAAGGTGATCGCCAACGGCGGCGTCGCCGAACTCAAGGCCAGGGTCGGCGGCCAGATCCTCCAGGTCCGCCCGGCCCACCCGGCCGAACTGCCGGAGATGGCCCGCTGCCTGCACGAGAGCGGGATCACCTCCGCCACCGCCTCCCCCGACGACGGCCTGCTCGCGGTGCCGCTCGTCGACCAGGAGCAGCTCACCACCGTGATCGGGGTCCTCGGCGGACGGGGCTTCGCGATCGCCGGCATCGACACCAAGGTGCCCAGCCTGGACGAGGTCTTCCTCGCCATCACCGGCAAGCCCGCCACCGGCCCGACCACCGCCCCCGCCGCCGCCCTCGTCAAGGAGCCCGTCGCATGACCACCGCCACGCTCACCCCCGCCCGGGCCGGCGCCGGGACCGACGACACCCGGATCGGCCTGGCCGGCTCCCTGCGCCACATCGGCGCGCTGACCCGCCGGAACCTGATGCGGATCAAGGCCGACCCGGAGTCGATGTTCGACGCCGTGCTGATGCCGATCGTCTTCACCGTGCTGTTCGTCTACGTCTTCGGCGGCGCCATGATGGGCGGGGACCAGGACAAGTACAAGCAGTTCATGATCCCCGGCCTGCTCGGACAGACCGGCATGACGCTGGCACTGGCCGTCGGCACCGGCCTGAACAGCGACTTCCAGACCGGCGTGATGGACCGGTTCCGCACCCTGCCGATCGGCCGGGCCTCCGTCCTGCTGTCGAAGATCGTCGCCGAGACCATGCGCGCCGTGCTGTCCTCCGCGATCCTGCTGACCTTCGCCTTCATCCTCGGCTTCGAGCTGAAGACCGGCGTCCTGGAGCTGCTGGCCGCGGTCGGCCTGTCGCTGGTGTTCGGCATGTCGATCACCTGGATCTCGATGCTGCTGGGCATGTCGATGAAGAGCGCCCAGGCCGTCCAGGGCGTCTCCATGCTGGTCCTGATGCCGATGCAGTTCGGCAGCTCGATCTTCGCGCCGACCAGCACCATGCCGGGCTGGCTGCAGGCCTTCACCAAGGTCAACCCGCTGTCCGCGCTGGCCGACGCCTCCCGCGCGCTGCTCAACGGCGAGGGGGCGGTGGCCCACCCGGTGATGATCGTGCTGATCTGGTCCGCCGCCTCGACCGCGATCTTCGCCCCGCTCGCGGTGGCCCGCTTCCGCAAGCGGACCTGAGCGAGCCGGGGCGGGGCCGGCCGACGGCCAGGGACAGGACGTCGGCCGGTGGGGGGGGCGGGCGGGCGGGGGGCGCGGGGGCGGGGCCGCCCCGCCCCCCCCCCCCCGGCAGCCCGCGGCGCGGCC
>NZ_JBHWDU010000054.1:0-58423 GCF_042734825.1 Kitasatospora sp. NPDC059648
GACGCGTCCCCACCGACGACAACGACTGACAGCGAGACCACGACTGGCCCTCAACTGAACCGTTGGAACCGGCCCGTTTTCAGCCGTCGCCGACAACGTGCACACGAGATGTGCCGCCGTTCCGCTTGCGGCACCCGCCAGGTCGGAGCCGCGCGATCGCTCAACACGCATTCCGGTCTCACAGAGCACAGCCATGTGGTCTCAGC
Organism: Kitasatospora sp. NPDC059648; assembly: GCF_042734825.1. Classification (NCBI taxonomy): domain Bacteria; kingdom Bacillati; phylum Actinomycetota; class Actinomycetes; order Kitasatosporales; family Streptomycetaceae; genus Kitasatospora; species Kitasatospora sp. NPDC059648. Next base: position 207 of record NZ_JBHWDU010000054.1, read on the forward strand.
TCTGGTCTCATTCACCCCCGTCCAACCAGGTTCAGCAGCTGCCCAGAGACCCGCACCGCCGCAGGTCAGAACCGGTGTGAACCCCGGCGGACAGTGTTCGAGAGAATTGGAAAGCATGTTTGGGCAACCCCTCACAATTCGCCTTCTCGAACGCCTCGCTTGTGGTCTCCGTTGCACTGAACTCGTACGCCTGGACGGGCGCTTGGGACTATGGTCGATCCACTCGACCACTGGAGGGCCAGCATGGCGCAAAACGAGGAGCGAACCTGTGGGCGGCCGACGCGCGCTGGCAAGCCGTGCCGCGTTCGCATATCCGGTTCGGATGTCGCCTGTGGTACGCACGCGACGGACGAAGATCGCGCAGTAGCGAAGGCTCATCGACGGGGCTGGAGCGAGGGGTACAAGGTCGGCTGCGAGTCTGGAGCCAGTTCATCAAAGCTGAAGATCGAGTGGCTGGAGCGGCGGGTTAAGGAACTCGAGCGACGGATCGACGAGGCCACTCGCATCTATGAAGTCGGCGGCGATCAGGTCGTAGATGTCGGTGGGTACGCATACCGGTGGCGAGGTGGCGATCACCTCAAAGTGGGCGACCGAGTACTGCTCCCGGAGAACTACGTGAGCCGCATGAAGAGCGGCCCAGGACCAGTGGTCGGTGTGGTCACGGCGTTGGGCACGACGTATCGGGGCACGCTCTCCTCCATCATCGGGCGGGCGCCGACGGCGGAGACAGAGGCTTAGAACGAACCGGCAGGCCGGAATCGATCTCCTGAAACATGCGCCCCGACCAGCCTCGGTCGGGGCGCACATCACGTTTTGCGCCCTACTCGTCCAGTTCCTGCAGCGGCATCGGCGCGTCGAAGACGTCAACGACGAACTCCGAAGTCCCGCTGCCTTCGAAGCCTTCGTCGCGGTCACTGTGGAGCAGGGTGTGAATCCTGACCCAGTGCCCCTCCGCGCTTGCACCCGCCGCAGCCTTGAGCGCGCTACGAACGGGCCCGAGGCCGGCAAGCGGCTGCTTGCTGGTCCAGGTATTCAGAAGCTTCACCTCTGTGGGAAGCGCCCACGTACGCGGCTCGGCGCTGGCAGGCACGGAGACCTCGTCGCTGAGCAACTGAATCACCCAACCGACGTCGCCGTCCGTACCGCGCTCGTTCGACATGCGGATGCCGAGCCCGATCATGTAGGCGCCCTCAAGGTAGTCCTCGAGTTCTTCGTCGATCCTGCTGAAGTAGACGGCATGGCGGACGATGTCGATCGGCCCGTATGCGGTGAATGTTCCTGCCTCAGGTGCGCACTTGTCCTTGAGGAATTGCTGCACGGCCATACGCACCGGGCTCGGGGCACGGTCCAGCACGGTCTGGAGGGCCGCGTTGTCCCGGTCGGACAGGAAGTCGTTGAGCGCACTGATGAGCTCGTCGCTCAGATGGAGATCGCCGGCCCCCAGCGTGGTGACCACCTCCAACCGGTCATCAGGGTCCTTGACGAGGGCGAATACCCTGCATCGCCCCGGGCTCGTGTGCGCGATGAACGAATGGACCATTTTTGGCTCACTTCACGTCTCAGAGACGGCAGCACAACGCACGTGTGCGTCAGCACCACCGTCGCGGGCAATAGAGGATCCCGCGTACCGACGTGTCGCCCGAGCTACGTGCTCGTTCGCATGGTCGACCAAGCGGGTCGCCGTCACACCCGGCACTTGAGCCCGAGCCTGCATAGCCGTGCGAAGTTACCAAGGTGCGGTCAGAACAGCAACGGGGTTGCCCGTCCCCGTCACGGACTGCGGCCCGTCGTGGTTGCAGTTCTGGTTGCATTCACCCCCGTCCGGGGGCGTTCAGCGCCCGACCGGCGAGTCATTCCGCCGCAGGTCAGGACGCCTGCGACCGCTCCTGGACAGTCGGACGAACATTTGGAAAGCGTGTTGGGGGCAACCCCTCACGAGTTCGAATCTCGTATCCTCCGCCTTCGCCCGCCAGGGCAAACGAAAGGCCCCGACCGGAATCCGGTCGGGGCCTTCGTCGTGTCCCGTCCCGGTCGACCTCCTCGGGCCCTGCGAGTCGTCCCCGTCGGCGTCCTTGACCACCTGCCGGACGAAGCCACTGCGGGGCAGCATCCAGCCGGCCGGGCGGGACCGCTCGCCCACCGGCCAGCTGTCTGGTCTGTTCGGGTGCCATCTGTGGGCCATACCGGTCACCCGGGGCGATGGCCTCTGAGGCGAAGGCCGCAGGCCCGTACAACCTCGTGTGGGGCGCTGGCTTCCCGCCGCTTCCGGGCAGGACGGCCAAGGCCGTGCGGCCACCGCTCCGATTCCGCACGGGTGAGCAGCAGAAGGAGGAGGGGCGTGCCTGCAGCTATGGGCGCCTGGCACCGCTGGATGGCGGCCGCGACGGTGATGGTGACGGCCGGGGCACTCGGCTCGCTCGGGGCAGGCACGTCCGCAGCGTCCGACCTGATGGGATGGGACCGTGCCCAGTGCGCGACCCAGCCCGCCCCGCCGGCGACGAACGTACCGCCACCGATCACCTCCGGCAGCGATGTGTGGAGCTTCGTGTCCGCGCCGAAGCTGCATCCCATGCGGGTCACCGTGACCACGCGACAGCCGGGCACGGCCCCGGGGGACATCTTCGTCGCCCCGTACAACCTCACCCAGCCGGTCGGCCAGACCGGGGCGCTGATGCTCGAAGACTCCGGCGATCCGGTGTGGTTCCGCCCGCTTCCCGTCGCGAACCTCGAGAACGGCGACTTCCGGGTGCAGACGTACCACGATCCCCGGACCGGCACCGCTCAGCCTGTGCTGACCTTCTGGCAGGGAACCATCGCGATTCCCCCGTACTACACCAACCTGCCCGGCGGCGCCCCCGAGCCTGGAGGCTGCTACTACATCTACGACGACCACTACCGCCCGATCAGGACGGTCTTCGCCCGGCACGGCTTCTACCCGGACTTCCACGAGTTCCTCCTGACACGCCGGGGGACCGCGCTGTTCATCGCGTCCAAGCCGGTCCCGATGGACCTCACCCCGTACGGGGGGCCGAAGAACGGAGCCATCGAGGACAGCGAGGTCCAGGAGGTCGATCTCGCGACCGGGAAACTCGTCTTCTCGTGGGACATCCTGGACCACGTGAACCCGGCGGACTCCGAGGTGTCGGCCTCCTCGGCGTCCTCGTCCGGCGGGGTGTGGGACGCCTATCACGTGAACTCGATCGACGAGGGCCCCGACGGCCAGCTGCTGATCTCGGCCCGGAACCTCTGGGCGGTCTACGACGTCGCGCGGCGCACAGGCGACATCCGCTGGCAACTCGGCGGCAAGAGAAGTGACTTCAGCTTCGGCCCGAACGCGGACTTCTACTGGCAGCACCACGCCCGGTTCCGGCCGGGAAACCGAATCAGCATGTTCGACGACGGCTGCTGCAACCAGCCGGACGGCACGCCCGAACAGCAGTCACACGGCCTGATCCTCAACCTCGACCTCCCCAACCACCGCGCGACCGTGGCGCGGACCTACTACCACGCACCGGGTTTGTACGCGGCGTCCCAGGGAGACACCCAGGCGCTCACCAACGGCAACGAGTTCGTCGGGTGGGGGCAGGAGTCGTACTACTCGGAGTACAGGGGCGCCGGGAACACCGAGGGCGACGGCTCGAAGAACCTGCTCTACGACGCCATGATGCCGGGCTCCGACGTCTCGTACCGGGCGTTCCGCCACCGGTGGGTCGGCAAGCCGTGGTATCCGCCCAGTGCGGCGGCGCGCGACGGTGGCGGCGGGCGGAGCATCGTCTACGCCTCCTGGAACGGTTCGACGGAGACCGGAGCGTGGCAGGTGCTCGCCGGACCGGACGCCCGTTCCCTGTCGGTGGTCGTCGGCCACGCCGACCGGACCGGCTTCGAGACGGCCGTCACGACGGACAACCCGGGACCGTACTTCCAGGTGAGGGCGCTGAACGCAAGGGGGAAGGTCATCGGGACGTCCCGCGTCGTGACCCGCTCCGGTTGAGGTGGGGATGTGATCGATACCGGGTCGGACTCTGCGGGAAGGACCGCTCCCCGGTCCGTCATCGGTGGCGGCCTCGCCCGCAACCGTCGAACAGCAGCGCCGGCCTGGTCTCGGTCCCGGTCTCGTTCACCGCCGTCCGAATGGGTTCAGCCGCCACCCCGGCAGCAAGGAGCCTCAGTTCAGAACGCTTGCGAACGGCGCCGGACAGCGCTGAGGAGAATTGGAAAGCGTGTTGGGGGCAACCCCTCACGAGTTCGAATCTCGTATCCTCCGCCTTCGCCGTCTCGCGCCAACCATCGAGGGATAGCCGGTCGCCGGGCAGCCTTGCGCGCCCCTGCCCTGCCGTCTCGAGTACCGGAGCAGGCCGACGGGCCCGGTGCCGTCGATGGACGTCAGCCGGAGTGGCTCCACGTCGCCATCTGTTCCCGGAAGGTCGGGCAGCTGACGATGTCCGTCTCGCCGCACTGGAGGGCATGGGTCAGGAGCTGGTGGGCGTGGTCGAGATCGACCATGTGCTGCTCGATCTCGGCGATCTTGGCGCGGATCATCGCCTGCCTCCGCGGCTGGTCCTGCTGGAACTCCCTGACCTCGGCCAGACTCAGCCCGGCTTGCTGGAACTTGCGAAGCAGCACGATCCGCTCTGCGGCCTGCGGCGGATAGCGTCGCTGCCCACTCTGGCGTTCGGGCGCAGGCAGCAGACCGTGGCGTTCCCAGAACCGGATGGCCGACGCGGGAACGTTGGTGATCTCGGCAAGCTGACCGATCGTCATACGCATGCTCCGTCGATCCTCTTTCTCTCGTCGTCTCGTCCTGCCGGCCTGACGCTTGACTTGAACCTTAGTTCAAGTCGCAGAGTGGCTGGCACGTGCAGCGGCGGCGAACCGGCCACCGCCGACAGGGAATTGGGAGATGAAGAGATGACAGACGCACCAGAAGTGAAGAACCGGGCCCACCAGCTCGTCGAGGCTGCCCGGCAGCTCTTCGCAGCCGGGGTGATGTCACACTCCGGGCACGCCAACCTGAGCGTCCGGCTCGACGCCGACCGCTTCCTGCTGACCCCGGGGTTCGTCCGCGACCTGGAGCCCCACCACCTGGCGACCGTCAGTCTCGACGGGCAGGTCCTCGAAGGAGAACTGCGCTCCGTCAGCGCCGAGATCATCACCATGCACAGCGTCGTCTACCGCGCCCGCCCACACGTGGGCGCGATCATCCACACCCACTCACCCGCCGCGACCGCCTTCGCGGTGGCCCACCGGCCGCTTCCGTGCCGCACCGAACCGATGCTCCGCTTCGGGCAGCCCGAGGACGTACCGGTGGTGCCCTGGGGCCCGCGCGGGTCGGACGTGTCAGTCCGGGGCATCGCCGACGTCCTGGAAGGACGCCCGACGACGTCCGCGGCCCTCCTGGCCAACCACGGGCTGCTGGTCTTCGGCCCGGACGCGGCGGCCGCCGCCCACCTCGTCGTGGCGATCGAGGAAAGCGCCGAGGCCGAGATCGCCGCTGCGGCGATCGGCGGGGCCGTGGACTTCCCCGAGGGCGCCCTGGAGGCTGTCCGGGCCTCGATCGCACGGGTCTCGTCATGACCGACCACACCTTCGCCGAGCGTTCCGAAGTCCTGCGGGCTCGCTACCGCACGACGCTCGGAGCCGTCCCTCGCGCAGTGGAGGACCGTCTGCGGGTGGCCCAGGCCTTCGGCCGGCTCCCCACGGAGGAGGCGTTCACGGCCCTGCGCCACATAGTTCTGGCCGACAGCCCACTCGGCGGTCGAGTGCAACAGTTGGTCCACTTCGGGCAGTTGCTGGCTCTCGGCCGGGCAGAACCGGCCCGGATCCACGCCCGGGGATCACTCCACGCGGGCGCCGGCATCGCCGACCTCATCGGAGTCGCCGAGACCGCGCTCATCACCTCGGGCACGCCGGCCTACGCGCTCGGCATCGAGATCATCGTCGAACTCCTGCAGGACGACGACGGCCAGATCGGCTGACCGCCGAAACACGGCTGACGCAGGACTAGCGAAGTCGCCGTCCTCTGCCCGGGGGCGATCAAGTGACCGGCCGAAGGGTCCGTCGACCAGCCCGTCGAAGCGGCGCTCGACGCCCTCAGGAACGAGATCGCCGCCCTTCGCGGGCAGGTGGGCGAGCTCACCCGGCGAGTCGCCGGATCCGGGCACGACCCGCCGCGGGGAGATCGTTCCAGCGACGATCCGCCGCACTGACCGGAGCGTCCCCCCGGGGGGCACCACCGGACAGTCCTGGCACGGGCGCCGATCACGGACTCCCCGCGTGCCCCGAGCGGTCGCGGCAGCGCCGCCGGTCAGGCCGCCCGCTCGGCCGCCGGACGGACCAGCCGGCTGCGGACCGCCCAGGCCAGCGCCCCGAGTGCGAAGCCGTAGACGGCGACCAGTCCGTGGCCGTTGTCCTGGGCGAGCCACATCGCCAGGCCGAGCACCGGGACGCCGGCCGCCAGGGCGATCTCCTTGGGGAGGCGGGTGCGGGTGAGGAAGGCGAGGGCCAGGGTGGCGCCGAGGAAGTAGGTGGCGCCGGAGCTGCCGGCGAAGTTGCGGGGGTCGGTGCCGGGGCCGTCGCCGAAACCGAGCAGGGCGTCGGTCCGGCCGGGCAGCACGATGCCGGCGAGGAAGAAGACGAGGGTCAGCGTGCCGCCCCAGTACCACTGGGCGAGCGCGGCGACGGCGGCGAGGGTGACGAGGTTCCACAGGCCGCCGAAGAGCCCGCCGTTCTGCATGAACACCGAGGTGAACTCGCGCCACCAGCCGGACCTGGCCGGGTCAGCGTCCAGCGCGTCCATGGCGCCGGACCACACCAGCTGGAGCACCACTCCGCCGACGGCGACGGCGGTCAGGGCGATCGCCGCCCACGGCAGCGGCCGCGAGCGCAGCGTGTCGCGACCGACGACGCCGAGCCCGCAGTTGACCATCATGACCATCAGCGCGGCCGTGGTCACGTTGAAAAGGATCGCCCCCATGGTCCTGCCCCTCCCCGGCTCCGGCGTTTTCCAACGCCGTTCGAAAACTTCTGGAGCAAAGCTAGCACGATTTTCGAACGGTGTTGGAAAACGCTGTACGGTGAACCGCATGAAGCTCACCAAGGACCGCATCGTCGACGCGGGCATGGCCGTCTTCGCCGAGGTCGGCTACCAGAACCTGTCCATGCGCCAAGTCGCCGACCGGCTCGACGCCCACGCGGGCAGCCTCTACTACCACGTGCGCGGCAAGGACGAGCTGCTCGCCCTGATGGCCGACCGGGTCTGCCGCCAGGCGTACGACGCAGGCACCCAAGCCCTGGCCGCCCTCGCCGTCGGCGCCCCCTGGCAGGACCGCGTCGAGGCCCAGGCCACCGCCCTGCGCCGGAGCATCAAGCAGCACCCCGGCGGCGCCCAACTCCTGGCCGAGAGCCCCGGCGTGCTCAGCACCGGCGCCCTCTCCCTCATGGAGCGCCTGCTGGGCACCCTCCTCGACGCCGGGCTGCCCGCCGAGCACTGCGGCATCGCCGCCGACACCCTGCTCAGTCACATCACCGGCTTCGTGCTCCAGGAGCAGAACCAGCCGACCGCCCCACCGACCGTCACTGCCGAGCTCCACGCCGACCTGTGCGGGCGATTCCCGCTGGTCATGGGCGACTTGATCCCCCGGATCAGCCAGGACGAGAAGTTCACACGAAGCCTGCGCCTGCTCTGCACCGGCTTCGCGGCGCTCTGCCAGTAGATCCCGTTCCGCCGCCCGGTGACCCCCTCGGACTCCGCTCGGCCCCTCGGACGGCGGGGACCTCCGTGTCCCAGCCCCGGGGACGCCCCTCACGAGTGATCGCAGGCCCGGACCGGCGCGAAGCGGGCCGAGCCTCCGTCGTTCCGCGGCGGTGGGTTCGGCGGCTCCGCGGCTTCCCCCGGCCGCGATCGTCCGAAGGACAGCGGAGTGCGGAGCGTTCGAGTGGTGTCGGACCGCCGATGGGGCGGGATCGCGGTGTGCCTGGCAACCATCCGGGCTCGCGTGACGCATGAGTGGAGAAGGCGTACCAACGCCTGGCCCCCGTCCCCGATGTGCGGAGTGTCCATGTCGCCGCTGTCCGTGATCCGTCGTCTGCTCGTCGTTCTGCTGCTTCCCCTGCTGGCTCTCGCCACCGTCCTCGGCGGTGCCAAGGAGTCGTCCGCGGTCGTGGTGCCCACCGGGGTCCGCGCCGGGGGGACCGACTGGGACGCCTTGGCCCGCTGCGAGAGCGGAGGGCGCTGGCAGGCCGACACCGGCAACGGCTACTACGGCGGTTTGCAGTTCGACACTGCGACCTGGCGCGCCAACGGCGGCCTCGCCTACGCTCCCCGCCCGGACCGGGCGACCCGCGAACAGCAGATCGCGGTGGCCGAGCACCTCGCCTCGAACCGCGGGCTCGCTCCCTGGCCGTCCTGCGGAGCCCGCGCCGGCCACGGCGGCGACCGCTCCAACAGCTACGCCGGCACCCACGCTCGGGGCCACGGCTCCGCGCAATCACGGCCGCACGCCGCCGCCCCGCCCGCCCCGCGCACCGAGCACACCGCCCCGGTGGACACTCCCGCAGTCACCGACGGGGCCACGGACGCGGACGGAGCCGACATGGACAGCTGGACCGTACGTCCCGGCGACACCCTCGGGAACATCGCCCAGGAAGTCGGCTCCCCCGACGGATGGTCGACCCTCTACGCTCTCAACCGCCAAATCATCGGCGACGACCCGGACCTGATCCTGCCCGGCCAGGTCCTCGCCCTGCGCTGACCCAGGCGAACGTCCGGCCATGTGACCGCGGTCGTCACAACCACGGTCCCCGGTGGGTCCGACGAGTGCGGCGGGACCGGAGGGCGTTCAGGTCGGCCGCGCCCCTGGAGGCCTCGCCGACGTCCAGGCCTGCGGCACAGAACCGGTCAGGATTCGAGAAGCCCCGGCGAGCGGGGGACCTCTAGCGTGAAGGCCATGGCACCGCACGGTTCTGATCCAGTGCCCACCACGAGAGGAAGATCCGTCATGCAGCGCACCGAGTCGCCCGCCGAGGAGTACACCGGGTTCACCGCCGAGGAGCGGGCCGCCATGAAGGAGCACGCCCAGGAGCAGAAGCGGGCGGTGGCAGGGCGGGGGTCGCGGGCGGAGAAGGAGGCGGCGGCGGAGCGGGAGGTGCTGGCGAAGATCGCCGAGATGCCGGAGGCGGACCGGGTGCTCGCCGAGGGGATCCACGCCCTCGTCAAGGCGGTGGCTCCGGACCTCACGGCCAAGCTCTGGTACGGGATGCCGGCCTACGCCAGGGACGGCAGGATCATCTGCCACTTCCAGAGCGCGCAGAAGTTCAAGTCGCGGTACGCCACGCTCGGTTTCAGCGACCAGGCGGCGCTGGACGACGGCGACGTGTGGCCGGTGGCCTACGCCGTGAAGCATCTGACCCCGGCCGAGGAGGAGCACATCGGTGCGCTCGTCCGCAGGGCCGTGGGCTGAGGGCGGTGGAGGGCCCGGGCCACCGGGAAGCGGCCCGGACCCTCGGTGTCCGCGCGTGCGGTGTCTCCGTGCGGTGGGTCAGGAGACGGGGAGGGCGGCCTCGGCGCGGTCGGTGGCTGCGGTGCCGGCCGCGGTGGCGCCCAGGGCGAGGAGGGCGGTGCGGGTGGTGGTGACGGCGGCGCAGTTGTTGGCGGCGTAGGAGAGGGCCATGCGGTGCCGGTCGAGGGAGAAGTCGGCGACGGCGTCGGCGACGAGGAAGGGCTGGACGTCGTGGGAGAAGGCGTCCACGGCGGTCATCAGGACGCCGACGTGGGCGTAGACGCCGCACAGGATGAGCTGGTCGCGGCCGCTGTCGTGGAGCAGTTCCAGCAGGCCGGAGCGGTGCAGGGCGCTGTAGCGCCACTTGGTGAGGACGTGGTCGCGAGGCTGCGGGGTGAGGGCGGAGACGATCCGGCGGTCGCCCGGTTCGGCGCGCATGCCGGGGCCCCAGAAGTCCTTGAGCAGGCCGCGCTGTTCGTCGTCCATGTCGCCGGGCTGGGCGGTGTAGACGACGGGGACGCCGAGGTCGGCGCAACGGGCCCGGAGCAGGCGGCAGTTGTGCAGGAGCTCGGAGGCGGGCGAGCGGTCGGCGGTGAAGGGGCGCAGGAAGTACTCCTGCATGTCGTGGACGAGCAGGACGGCGCGGTCCGGGTCCGGGGCCCAGGGCACCCGGCTCTCCGGCAGGTCGCGTTCGGTGGGCATGGGGTACGGCGGGATGGGGCTGATGCTCAAGGCGGGACCTCGTCAGGGTGTGGTGGCGGGGGCGGTCAGGAGCGGCGGCGGTCAGGGGCGCCAGGCCGCCGCGACGGTGAGGGACTGCTCCGGATTGAGCCGCGGGTCGCAGAGCGTGGTGTACGGGCCGAGTCGGCCGGCGTCGGCGAGGGCCGCGGTGTCGGTGACGCACTCGGCGACCGGGTCGGGCGTCGCCTCCAGGTGGAGGCCGGCGGCGACGCCGCCGCCACGGCGGACGGCCGCCAGGAACTCGCCGACCTCCTGGACCACGGCGGACAGCACCCTGGTCTTGCGGCCGTCGGGTGCGCTGACGGTGTTGCCGTGCATCGGGTCGCACAGCCAGCTCACCGGGTGGCCGGCCCCGCGCACGGCCCGGACCAGGTCCGCCAACCGGTCGGGGGCCCGGCCCGCGCCGAAGCGGGCGATCAGGGTGAGCCGCCCGGGCACCCGGTCCGGGTCCAGGACGCGGCACAGTTCCAGCAGCTCGGCGGGGGTGCAGCCGGGGCCGACCTTGCAGGCGACCGGGTTGACCACGTCGGCCAGCAGCCGCACGTGGGCGCCGTCCGGCTCGCGGGTGCGCTCGCCGATCCACGGCCAGTGGGTGGAGGTGAGCAGCAGCCGGCCGTCGGAGGAGCGGCGCAGCAGCGGCAGTTCGTAGTCCAGCAGCAGGGCCTCGTGGCTGGTCCAGACCAGCGGGTCGGGCAGCGGCGACCAGGTCTCCTCGTGCCGGCGCAGCTGGGCCATGGCCCGGGCGGCGGCGCGGTAGCCGGTGACCAGGCGCAGCGGGTCGGGGCGGCGGGCCATCGGCTGGGCGTCGGGCGCGTTGACGATGAGGCCGCGGAACACCGGCAGTTCGGCGCCGTCGACGACCTCGGTGGGGCGGGAGCGGGGCTTGGCGAACTGGCCGGCGATCCGACCGACCCGCACGACGGGCAGTCCGGTGTTCATCCGCAGCACGCCGGCCAGCGCGTCCAGCAGGCCGGCCTTGCGGGAGATGGCCTCGGGGGTGCAGTCGGCCGGGTCCTCGGCGCAGTCGCCCGCCTGGACGACCAGCAGCCGTCCGGCGGCCGCCTCGGCGAGCAGGGTGCGCAGCTGGCGCACCTCGTCCCAGGCGACCAGCCCGGGCAGGGCGGCCAGGTCGGCGCGCACCTTGTCGACCAGCCAGGCGTCCCCCCAGTCGGGCTGCTGCCCGGCGGGGCGGCCGCGGTAGGGCAGGAGCTCCTCCTCGGCCAGGGGGGCGCGGAAGGAGTCGAGTGCGGTGAGGGTGCTGGTGCGGTCGATCACGGTCGCTCCTCGACGGAAACGGAAGACGGGACGGCGGCAAGCGGCGTACTGGTGACGAGCCCCTCCCGCACGCCGACCGGCTCCCGTACGGCGGCCGGCTCACGCACGGCCGCGGCGACCGCGGCGGCGACGCCCGGGGCGACCCGGGGGTCGAGCACGCTGGGGACCACGCGGTCCGGGGCGAGGTCCTCCGCCGCCAAGGCGACGATGGCGTCGGCGGCGGCCAGCATCATCCGCTCGGTGATCCGGGTGGCCCCCGCGTCCAGAGCGCCGCGGAAGATCCCGGGGCAGGCCAGCAGGTTGCTGATCTGGTTGGGGTGGTCGCTGCGCCCGGTGGCGACCACCGCGGCGTGCCGGGCGGCCACTTCCGGCGCGATCTCGGGGGTGGGGTTGGACAGCGCGAACACCACGGCGCCGGGCGCCATGGCGGCGATCAGCTCCTCGGGCACGGTCGCCGAGGAGACACCGATGAACACGTCGGCTCCCGGCAGTACGTCCGCCAGGCCGCCGCGCAGTCCGCGCGGGTTGGTCAGCTCGGCCAACTGGGCCTTCCCGGTCGACAGTTCGGAGCGGCCGTGGTGGATGACGCCGCGCGAGTCCAGCACGACGACCTCACCCGCCCCGGCGGCGACCAGCATCCGGGCGCAGGCAGTGCCCGCCGCTCCGGCGCCGGAGACCACCACCCGCATCGACGGCAGCGGCTTGCCGAGCAGGTCGGCCGAACTGCGCAGCGCGGCCAGCGCCACGATCGCCGTGCCGTGCTGGTCGTTGTGCATCACCGGGCAGTCCAGCGCCGCGTCCAGGGCGCGCTCCAGTTCGAAGCAGCGCGGCGCGGCGACGTCCTCCAGGTTGATCGCGCCGAACGAGGGGCGCAGCCGCACGAGCGTCTCGACGATCTCGTCCACGTCCCGGGTGTTCAGCACCAGCGGTACGGAGTCCAGCCCGCCCAGCGCCTTGAACAGCGCGGCCTTGCCCTCCATGACGGGCAGCGCGGCAGCCGGGCCCACGTCGCCCAGGCCCAGCACCGCGGTGCCGTCGCTGACGACGGCCACCAGCCGGTGCGCCCAGGTGTAGTCGGCGGCCAGTCGGCCGTCCTCGGCGATCGCCCGGCTGACGCGGGCGACCCCGGGGGTGGAGATGACGGACAGCGCGCGGGCGTCCAGCGGTGTGATGGGGACCTGGGTGCGGAGCTTGCCGCCCCGGTGGGCCCGGAATATCTCGTCCTCGGTGAGCCTTTCGGCACGGTCCTGGTGTGCGACCGACACTGGCGTCCCTTTCTCGGGAGATCTCGGGGGAGCCTCGGGGATCCTCACGGGGCGCAGGGCGCCGGGTGTTCCGTTGCCGGGAGGTCCGTCGCGAAGGTGATCGTGTTCGACGCTAGTCGCGGCGCCGACACGGGCGGAACTACTCGACCGAGTGGGTCCGTCCCACCCGATCACCGCATTCCTCGATCGACCTGCGAATTCGAGTAGTTGTGGGCCTCCCGGCCGTGCGGAAGTGTCGTTGGCATCCCCCCTTCCGCTCGCTCCAGCCGTTCAGGAGGCGCCATGACCGGGCACACCCGGCCGCTGCACGACGAGGCCCCGGGAGGCCTGCTCGGCACGCTGCTCGCACCGGGCGGCGAGCCCGCCGCGTACGCCCTGCTGCACCGGCCGGAGAGCGGCGCCGCCGACCGGGTCGAGGTGGTGGTCGGTGAGGTTGCCGAGCTCGCCTCACTGGCCGAAGTCCCGCTGGAGGACGGTCCCGTACCGCCCGCGGGCCCCCGGCACGAGCTGCTGGTCGTCGTACCGTTCCGGCAGGTCGCGGAGCGGGGCTTCACCGCCCCCGACGACGGCGCCCCGCTGCTCGCGCTGCGGGTCACCGACCAGGAGTCGGTCGGCCTCGCCGATGCGCTCCGTCTGCTGCCGGACGACGAACTCGCCGTCCGCAATTCCCGGTTCGCCCTCGACGACGAGGCTTACGCGGAGCTCGTGCGAACCGTGCTCACCGAGGAGATCGGCCACGGGCGCGGCGCCAACTTCGTCCTGGAGCGGCCGTTCACCGCCGAGATCGACGGCTTCGGGGCGCGGGCGGCGCTGTCCGTCTTCCGCCGGCTGCTGGCCCAGGAGCGCGGCACGTACTGGACGTTCCTGGTCCGCGCGGGCGACCGCTACTTCGTCGGCGCCTCGCCGGAGCGGCACGTCAGCGCGATCGACGGGGAGGTGGTGATGAACCCGGTCAGCGGGACGTACCGCTACCCGGCCGGCGGGCCGTCCGTGGCCGGGCTGCTCGACTTCCTCGCGGACCGCAAGGAGACCGACGAGCTGCTGATGGTGGTCGACGAGGAACTCAAGATGATGGGCCGGATCTGCGAGGGCGGCGGGCGGGTCGTCGGCCCGTTCCTCAAGCCGATGGCGCGGCTGGCCCACACCGAGTACCTGATCGAGGGGTACAGCACCCGGCCGATACCGGACGTCCTGCGCGAGACCCTGTTCGCGCCCACCGTGACGGGCAGCCCGCTGGAGTCCGCCTGCGAGCTGATCAGCCGCTACGAGCCCGGCGGGCGCGGCTACTACAGCGGCGTGCTGGCCCTGGTCGGCCGGGACGCGAGCGGCGGGCGCTGGCTGGACTCGGCGATCCTGATCCGCACCGCCCGGATCGACCGGGCCGGCCGGCTGCGGATGGGCGTCGGCGCGACGCTGGTCCGCCACTCCGACCCGCGGGCCGAGGTCGCCGAGACGTACGCCAAGGCGGCCGGGATGCTCGCGGCCGTCCGGGGGACGCCGGACGCCGCCGGACCGGCCCCGGCCGCCGTCGACACCTCGGCCTGGGCCGGCGATGCCCGGATCCGGGCCGCGCTGGCCGGGCGCAACGCCCAGCTCGCGCCGTTCTGGCTGAGCCGGCCGGACGGGGCCGCGGACGCGGTCGCCCGGGGCCGGGTGCTGCTGGTCGACGCGGAGGACACCTTCACCGCGATGATCGGCCACCAACTCGCAGCGCTCGGACTGGAGCCGGAGATCCGCCGCTGGGACGACCTGGTACGGGCGGCGGACGGCCGGGTCGAACTCCACGGGGCCGACCTGGTGGTGGTCGGCCCGGGGCCGGGCGACCCCCGGGAGGTCGGCGACGCCAAGATCGCCACCCTTCGCGCGCTGACGCGCCAACTGCTGGGCGACGAGAGGCCGTTCCTGTCGATCTGCCTCGGTCACCAGGTGCTCGCGGGCGAGCTCGGCCTGCCCCTGGTCCGCAAGCCGCAGCCGAACCAGGGGCGGCAGCAGGTCGTCGACCTGTTCGGCCGGCAGCGCCGGGTCGGCTTCTACAACAGCTTCGCGGCCGTCGCGGACGGCGACGAGTTCGCGCCCCCCACCCTGGCCGGGAGCGTCGCGGTCAGCCGGGACGCCGGTACCGGCGAGGTGCACGGCCTGCGTGGACCGCACTTCCACTCGCTGCAGTTCCACCCGGAGTCCGTGCTGAGCACCGACGGGTTCGACGTCCTGCGCGAGTGCGTGACCGGGCTGCTCGACGTCCCGGCCACCGCCACCGCCCCGGCCGCCGCCGTCCCGACCGCCGTCGCTGGCGTTCCGACCGCCGTCGCCGCCGTCGCCGTACCGGCAGCGGCCGCCCCGGCCGTCGCCGCCCACACCGTCTGAGCGCCCACCCCCTCCGGAGAGGACCCGTCATGCCGAAACTGATCGTGAGCAACCAGCGGACCGACGAGATGATCGGCGACCTCGGCTCGCTGACCCCCGAATACCGGCGCTACGTGGCCGGCCAGGCCCAGCGGATGGTCTGGCTCGCCGAGGCGGGCGACGTCCTGGTCCTCCCGGTCGAACTGGACGAGGAGTTCCTCTCCTACGTCGCCGCCCTGAAGGGCATCGACCGCGGGTCCTGGGCCGTCGTGGTGCCGCCCGCCGGCAGCCTGGGCGAGGACGTGCTCTCCCGGGACCGGCTGGAGGACCCGGAGTTCGTCGCCCGGCTGAAGGCCGCCGTACGGGACCACGGGGTCCGCACCGTCCTGCCGTTCCACTTCGACCGGGTCAGCGTGCGGCTCGCCCGCACCCTGGGGCTCGACCGGCACACGCCGGGCTTCCCGTTCGCCGCGCAGAGCGGCACCGCCCTGCTCAACAGCAAGGCCTCCTTCCGGGCGCTGGCCGTCGGCCACGGCATCCCGGTGCCGTTCGGCACGGTCACCGATGACCGGCAGGAGGCCGAGGAGTTCCTCTGGGAGACGATCGGCGCCGGGCAGCCCGTCATCGTCAAGCAGGACTTCCACGTCGGCGGCATCGGGAACGAGATCGTCAGCCCCGTGCCCGGGATCCGCCCGATCGGGGCGACCGGCACCGAGCTGATCACCGACCGCGCCGCGCTCACCGCCCACCTGGACCGGCGCTGGGCGCACTACGCCGGCCCGCACCGGGGCCGGGTGGTCCTGGAGCACTACACCCCCGAGGCGCCCGCCATCTATTCCGAACTGCTCGTCACCGACGAGGGCGTACGGCTCGTCGGGCACGGCGAGATGCGGATGAAGCCGGTCATCAACGGGCTGATCGTGCCCGCGCCCTCGGTCCGGCTGCCCGCCTTCGCCGGCTTCCTCGACGACTCCCGCCGGCTGTCCGAGACGCTCCACCGGATGGGCTACCGGGGCAGCCTCAGCGTCGACGCGATCGTCACCCCGGACGACACCGTCCTCGTCAACGAGATCAACGGCCGGGTCGTCGGCTCCGCGCACATCCACCGGATCGGCGAGGAGCTGGTGGGCGGCGACTACGCCCGCGAGCGCGTCCTGATCGAGAAGCGCCGAGTCGCCTTCCCCGACTTCCGCACGACCCTGGACAAGCTCACCACCACCTCGCTGGCCTTCGACCCGGCCCGGCGCACCGGCGTCGTGGTGACCGTCCACGACAACGGCCGCACCGGCGGCTTCGGCGGCTGCTGCCTGATCGCGGAGGACGACGCCGCCGCGCGGGTACTGGAGGAGGAAGTGGACGCCCTGTTCGGGACCGCGGGTGAGTGACCGGGGACGTCCGGCGGGACCGGGGACGTCCGGCGGGACCGGGAACCGGGAACCGCTCCGGAAGGAGAACGCCAGTGAGTGAAGGAGGACGCCGGTGAGTGAGGGCGAGCGGCGCACCGCTGCCGAGGGCAGCGCGCTGGAACAGCAGGACCGGGGAGAGCCCCCGGCCATGGGGTACCGGGAGCTGCTGGGCCGCCCCGGGATACGCCCCTGGCTGCTGGTCACCCTGGCGGCGAAGCTGCCGGTCGCCATGGCGCCGCTCGCCCTGGTGTTCCTGGTGCGCGAGAGCTCCGGCGGGTACACCCTGGGCGCCGTGCTCGGCGGGGCGTACGTGGTCGGAGAGGTCGTCGGCGCGCCGCTGCTCGGCGCCCGGCTGCACGGCACCCGGCTGCGGCGCGAGCTCGCCCTCGGGCTGCTGGGCGGCGCGGGCGCCTTCGCCGGGCTCGCCTTCTGCCACTCGGCACCGCCCGCGCTCTCCGTGCTGCTGGCCTTCCTCGCCGGGGCCGCCCCCGCCGCGCACGCCGGCGGGCTGCGGGCACTGCTGGTCGCCGCCGTACCGGAGCACGGGGTGGCCCGGGCGCTGAGCGTGGAGACCACGCTCACCCAGGGAATCTGGGCCGTCGCCCCGGCCGCGGTGGCGTTCCTGGCGCTCGGCGCGGCGCCCGGCGCGCCGCTCGGCCTCGCCGCCTGCTGCGCCGCACTGGCGGCGGCCGGGGTCCGGATGCTGCCCGCCGCCGGCACCGACGGGGCGCAGGCCGGCCAGGGCACGGGCGAACCGCTCTCGCGGGGGCGGGCGTTGGCGGCCGGCTGGCCGGTCTACCTGACCAGCGCCGCCGCGATGGCGCTGCTGGCCACCGCCGAGCTGGTGCTGCCCGCGCTGCTGGAGTCCCGCGGACTGCCGGTCAGTTGGTCCGGTCCGCTGCTGACGGTGTTCTCGGTCGCCAGCGTGGTCGGCGGCCTGCTGTACGGCGCCCGCCGCTGGCCCGGCGGACCGCGGGCGCAGAGCCTGGTGCTGCTGGCCGCGATGGCGGCGTTCGTCGCCCTGATCGCGGTGCTGCCGGGGCTGGTGGGCATCGCCGTCGGACTGCTCCTGGCCGGCGCGTTCAAGTCCGGGGTGATGGTCACCCGCAACCTGTCGCTGCGCGAGCGGGTGCCGCCCGGGATGCTCGCGGCCGGGTACTCCCTCATGTACGCGGTGCAGGGCGTCGGTTACAGCCTCACCGCCTCGCTCGCCGCCGTCATCCTCGCCCACGCGGAGCCGGGTGCGGCCGTGCTGTGCGGCGCGGCGCTGACCCTGCTGCTCACCCTCGTCAGCACCTCGGCCGAACACCGGTCGCACGGAGCACGGTTGGAGGCGCCCACCGACACGCCCTGAGTCGCGTACGCACGTTCGCCCTCCCCGTGTCGTTTAACGTCGTGTTCACACCAAAAGCGGATCAAGGACCGTAGAATCCGTTGCGTGTCCGTGGCTCCACAGCACCGCGGATGACATGGTGAACCAGCGCGAGACGATCGATCCACGGCCACCACGCGCGCCGCGGACACGGGGAGAGCGGTGTGAACCCATTGTCCTTGTCCTTACCGTCGACCGTGCCCACCGGCGCGGCCGATCCGCTCGTCGGCATCACCGAGAAGCGCGCGGACTCGACCCTCCTGAGTTCCGCCCGGCTGCTCGCCAGCCAGGGCAGCGCCGACCAGGTCGCCGCGCTGCTGCGCGCCCTCGTGACCGACCCGCTGGGCCTGCTGCGGGCGCTGGCCTCGGTCGGTTCCGTGGACCGCGCCGTGGAACTCCTCGGCACGGCCCTGACCCTCGGCCTGCCCGCGGAGCTCAACGCCCGGCTGCGCTGCCTGCTCGTCGAGCTGCGGCTCGCCGGTGGAGAGGTCCGGCTCGCCCTCGCCACCGCGGAGGAGATCCTCGGCCGCGGCGCCCGGGGCACGCCGGAGCTACCGCCCACCGTGCGCAGCGCCGTACTGGCCGGCCGCGCCTTCGGCCGGCACTTCCAGGATCCCGACCGGGGCCGCCGGCACGCCGAGTCCGTGCTGCGCGGCTACGACGACCGGATCGCCCCGGACGCGGAGGTGCTGGCCGCCATGGCCGTCCTCTCCGGCCTGGTGCTGTCCGACGGGCGCCTCACCGAAGGCCTCCGGCTCGCGCGGGCCGCCGTGGACGGCGCCCAGGCGATGCCGTCACCGGTCTGGCGCGCCTACCTGCACCTGGTGCTGGCCGACCGGCTCCTCGACGCCGGGGCGTACGGCGACGCCGAGTCCACCGTCCGGGCCGCCGTCGCCGACCTGATCGGGCTGGGCGGCGGCGGGATGGACTCGGTCGTCGCCCTCCACCGGGCCCGGCTGCTCGGCCACCGGGGCCGGCTCGCCGAGGCCCGCGACGAGGCCCAGCAGGCGCTGGCCGCCGCGATGTGCCGGGGCACCCTGCTGTACGTGCCGCCGCTGCTGGCCACGCTCGGCCAGCTCGCCCTGCGGTTCGGCGACCACGACGGCGCCGAGGCCTTCGTCCGCCGCTACCGCCGGACCCTCGCCGACGGCGTCGGCCGCATGCCCTCACCGGTCTACGACTGGGTCGAGCTGCAGGTCACCGCGGCCCGGCACGGCGCGCACGCCGCGCTGACGCAGATGGACCAGCAGTACTCCCACCCGGCCCCGCGGGCAGCGCTCTTCACCCGTCAGCCGGGGGCCGCCGCCTGGTTCGTCCGTACCGCCCTGGAGGCCGGGGACCCGCACTGGGCCGCGGTCGCCGCCCGCGAAGCCGAGCGGCTCGCCGAGGACAACCCCGGCGTCCCGACCCTCGCGGCCTCCGCCGTCCACGCCGTCAGTCTGCTGCACGGCGACCCGGACGGCCTGGTCCGCGCGGCGACCGAGCACGGCCACCACTGGGCCCGGACCGCCGCGGCCGAGGACCTGGCGGCCCTGCTCGACACCCGCTCCCGCCTACGCACCGCCGGGGCCGGCGCCGACGCCGACGCCATGGCCGGAACTCCGGCCCGGCCCCGGCTGCCCGCTCCACCGGCCACCCCCGCGCTGACCCCGGCACCCGTCCCGCCCGACACGCCCGTCACGCCCGCGTCCGACCCGGCGGCCCGCGCGGCCGAGGAGAACGCCGACGCCCTGAGCGACGTCGAACGCACCGTCGCCCACCTGGTCAGCCAGGGCCTCACCAACCAGCAGGTCGCCTCCCGCATCCACCGCTCCCCCCACACCGTCAACTACCACCTGCGCAACATCTTCCGGAAGGTCGGCCTCAGCTCCCGCGTCGAACTCGCCCGCCACGCCCACCTCTGGACCACCGACCGCCCGGGCATCGACGACCTCGGCATCTTCTGACGCCCGCTCACCGTGTCGCGAACGCCCGGACCTCGGCCGAGCGGGTTCGGGCCCGTCGCACGACCATCACAACTCGACAACGGGCCGTCACAGAACAGACCGGGTCTGGAAGGCCGGCGCCCTCGACGAACCATCGAAGGGCACCCTCCGCATGGGCTTCTCCTCCCGCAAGAGCTTCACGGCGGGCCCGTTCCGCACCACTGCATCAAAGGAGCGGATCGTGACGGCACGCCAGGAGCTCGGCTCGTTCGGCTCGCTCGACGAGGTGTTCGTCTTCGCCCGGATCGAGGACGGCACCGCCGCGCTGATCCGCGAGTACGCCGTCCTGCTGCCGAGGTGGCGGGACGACGAACCCGACGGCCCGGACCGCTCATCCGCGGCCCGGGCCGCGGGTGTTGCGGCGGCGGCCCGGGTGCCTCAGGCCCGGTCGGTGGGCCGGTCGAGGAGGAGTTGGACGCCGTCGAGGATGCGGGCGAGGCCGAAGTCCAGGGGGTCTACCGGGTCGGGGGCGAAGGCGCCGGCGGCGATGGCGCGGGTGAGGGTGGGGAAGCGGTCGGCGTGGCGGTCCAGTAGCTCGCCGGTGAGGCTGTTCCACTCCTGGCTGTGCTGCTCGTCGAAGTCGGCGTCCTGCTGGGCGACGGAGCGCACCAGGCCCGCGACCAGGACGAAGACCCGGTGCTGCTCGGCCGCGGTGAGCCCGCTGGGTTCCAGGGCTGCGAGGGCGGCGTCGAGCCAGCCGAGCTGGTTGGGGCCCATGAGCTGGCGGCGCATGGCGGTGACGGCCAGCAGCCAGGGGTGGGCGCGGTGGACCTCCGCGGAACGGCGGGCC
This sequence comes from Kitasatospora sp. NPDC059648, assembly GCF_042734825.1. Taxonomy (NCBI): domain Bacteria; kingdom Bacillati; phylum Actinomycetota; class Actinomycetes; order Kitasatosporales; family Streptomycetaceae; genus Kitasatospora; species Kitasatospora sp. NPDC059648. Next base: position 20,881 of record NZ_JBHWDU010000054.1, read on the forward strand.
CAGGCGGTGACGCGCTCCCGCCAGTCGGTGCCGGCCGTCGACGGGTCGGGGACGTCCGCGAGCACGGATTCGACCATCAGCTCGACGAGTTCGGCCTTGCCGGGCACGTAGCGGTAGAGCGCCATCGCGGAGACGCCGAACCCGAGGGCGACCTTGTTCATGGAGACGGCGTCCAGCCCCTCGGCGTCGGCGATCTCCACCGCGGCGGCCGCGATGCGCTGGGGGGTGAGGCTGGGCTTGGGCCCCCGGGTCGGCTGGTCCTGCTCGCCCCACAGCAGTGCGATGCCCGCGCGCAGGTCGCGCGCCTTCTCCTTGGCCATCCCGGCCTCCCTCTCGACGGTCCCCGGCTGTTCCCGGGCGCCGCCCGTTGACAGCGCCTCGAACTGTATATACCTTAAACATATCTGCTGACGCGATAAACAGTTTGGGGGACATGCCATGCTCGCCACCATCGCCACCGTCTCAGCCGCCGCCCTCGCCGCTCCCGTCGCCGGCCTGCTGGGCTACCGGCAGCTCAAGCGCGCCGCGTTCGCCGGGAAGCTGCGGATCACCGCCCCGGCGGGCATCGAGGAGTCCGGCTTCGTCCGGATCGGCGGCATCGACCAGTGGGTCTCCATCCGCGGCGAGGACCGCCGCAACCCGGTCGTCCTGGAGATCCTCGGCGGCCCCGGCGCCTCCAACCTGGTCTTCCTCCCCCGCACCCGCGCCTGGGAGAAGCACTTCACCATCGTCCGCTGGGACATGCGCGGCGCCGGATTCACCTTCGCCGCGGGCGGCCCGCAGGGGCAGGGCGAGCTCACCCACCAGCAGCTGTACCGCGACGCCCTGGAGGTCACCGAGCACCTGCGGGCCCGGCTCGGCGTCGACCGGCTGCTGCTGGTCGCCAACTCCTTCGGCACCGTCCTCGGCCTGCGGCTGGCCCGCAACCACCCGGAGCTGTACTCCGGCTACGTCGGCACCGACCAGAACATCATCGACGGCGGCCGGGAGCGCACCGCCTACGACGCCCTGCTCGCCCGGCTGCGCGCGGCCGGCCGGAAGAAGGAGAAGGAGCTGGCCGCCGCCGTGGCGATGGGCGCCGACCGCTCGAAGTGGACCACCAAGGACGTCGCCGAGTACAACAAGCTGGTCCTCACCAGCGACCCGCTCTCCCACGACACCATGAAGACCGTGGTGATGCGCTCGCTCTGGTTCTCACCCCTGCACACCCTGCGCGGCCTGCGGTCCTACCTCAAGGCCATGGAGTTCTCCGAGCGGCTCCAGCTGGAGGCCGCCGCCTTCGACGAGCGGGCGGAGGGGACGGACTTCCGGATCCCGTTCTTCGTCTTCCAGGGCGACAGCGACGTCCTGACCCCGCCCGCGCCGGCCAAGCGGTTCTTCGACGACGTCACCGCTCCGGTCAAGGAGTTCGCGCTGATCCGCGGCGCCAGCCACTTCGCGAGCTTCCGCCACCCCGACCGGTTCCTCGACCTGATGCTCACCCACGTCCGCCCGGCCGTCACCGCGCAGCCGGCCGCCCGCTGACCTCGGCGGTGACCCGTATCTCGTGGACGGCGTTGCGGTCCCCGGTGAGCGGCTGGACCCGCCCGGAGGAGTCGGTGGCCCGGCAGCGGATGCGGTGCGGGCCCGGGGCGAGGTCGTACCGCAGCCGGAACCGCTGCCAGCCGAAGCCGGGGCCGCGCCGGTCCAGCTCGGCGGGCTGCCAGCCGGCGTCGTCCACGGCGACCTCGACGGCCGTCACCTCGGTGGAACTCCAGGCGTAGCCCGCCAGTTCGCAGTCCCCGGCCGGGACGGATTGCCCGTCCCCCGGGGTGAGCAGCTTGCTGCTGACGTCCTTCTCGCGGACCGGCCGCGACTCGCTCTCCCCCGGCAGCACGCGGGTGTACAGGCGGGTGGTGAAGAGGTGCTCGGGCCGCTCGGCGGCCAGCACGATACGCGTCAGCCACTTGACCGAGTTCGTGCCGAACATCCGCGGCGCCACCGCCCGCACCGGGTGGCCGTGGTCGGGGCGCAGCGGTTCGCCGTTCATGGTGTGCGCGAGGACGACCTCGGCGAGCGCCTCCTCCAGGGGCAGGTCCTTGAGGTAGCTCACGTCGCTCTCCCCCGCGAAGTCGCCGCGGTCGGCGCCCTCCAGCCAGACGTGCCGGGCCTCCGGGCGCGGGCCGGCCAGCGCCAGCACCTCGGCGAGCGGAACGCCGGCCCACTCCAGATTGGTGACGGCGCGGGTCGGCACGGTGGGGCGCAGCGGATTGCCGAAGCACTCGTGGACGGCGGTGAAGCCGGTCTGCGGCAGGCGTCGGAGATCCCGGAAGTCCAGCCGCAGCGGGCGCTCCACCAGGCCCTCGACGGTGAGCGTCCAGGCGGCGGGGTCGAGCCGCGGATGCCGGCCGAGGTGGCTGCGGATGAAGACCTCGTCGACCGGCGTACGGAAGACGTCGGGCGTCTCCGGATCCGTCCTGAACATGCGCCACACCCCCGTGCGAAGACCACTGCTGCCGTGATCGACGGTACAAGGAGCGACTGACAACGGGACTCCCGGCCGCCGTCCAGGCCGGGCCTGCCGCGCCCGCGCCAGGAGCTCGGCCATACGGGGCGAGGTGAATCGGTTCGTCGCGGCCGGGGGCGCTGGTCGGCATGCCGGGAGGGTAGCGCGCCCGGGGACGTCCGATTCGTTCAAGACCGCCCGCCCGTGGCCGCCTACCGTGGCGGCATGGACAGCACACCCGCACCCCGGTTCGCCTTCATCGGCCTCGCCGTCGCCGACATGGCCGCCTCGGTCGCCTTCTACCGGCGGCTGGGGCTCGTGTTCCCCGAGGGCTCCGAGCAGGAGCCGCACGTCGAGGCCGAGCTGCCCGGCGGGCTGCTCCTGGTGCTCGACGCCGAGTCGACCGTCCGTTCCTTCCACCCCGGCTGGCGACCGCCGACCGGCGGTGCCCGGGCGGCGCTGGCCTTCCGCTGCCAGAACCCGGCGCACGTGGACGCGGTGTACCGGGAGCTGACCGACGCCGGGTACCACGGGGAGTTGAAGCCGTGGGACGCCTTCTGGGGCCAGCGGTACGCCTCGCTGCGCGATCCGGACGGCAACGGCGTCGACCTGCTCGCGCTGCTGTAGCGCCTCGCGTCACAGCAGCGCCGTCAGCCGCGTCCCGGCCAACTCCCGTACGTCACGGGCCAAGTGCGCCTGGTCCGCGTAGCCGGTCCGGGCCGCCGTCTCGGCGAGCGGGACGCCGGAACGGGCCAGCCCCAGGGCACGCTGCAGCCGCAGAATCCGGGCGAGGGTCTTGGGGCCGTAACCGAAGGCGGCCAGCGAGCGGCGGTGTAGCTGCCGGGCGCCGAGCCCGGCCGCCTCGGCCGTCGCCGCGACGCCGCGCCCGGCCGCGAGCGCAGCGGCCACCGCCCGTACCAGCGGGTCCTCGGGCGGCGCCGCGGCCGCCAGGCGCAGCGCCAGTTCCTCCAGTGCAGCGGCCGGGTCCGGTGCTGCGTCGATCCGCTCGGTCAGCCGCCGCGCCTCGCCGCCGGGCCACAGGTCCGCCAACTCGACCCGGCAGTCCCGCAGTTCGTGCGCCGGCACGCCGAGCAGCGCGGGCCCCGCCCCGGGGCGGAAGCGGACGCCCGCCCACGGCCCGCTCAGCCCCGGCCCGGGCCGGAACGCCCGGGTGTCCGGCCCCGCGATCAGTAGCCGGCCCTCCGTCCACAGCAGGTCCATGCACCCGTCCGGCAGCACCAGCCCACCCGCTGCGCCGTCGGCCGCCGCCCCGCCTCCGCCCTTCGTCCACAGCACCGCCCCCGGCAAACGGGACGGGCGCTCCGCGTAGTGGGTGGACATGCTCCGAAGGCTACGCGGGCCGGACGGGCCGTGCGCCCTGAAAACCCGCGGCCCCCCGGGAAAGCCCGCGGCCCTCGGAAGCCCGCGCCCGGGAAGCCCGCCGGCCCCGGCTGCGCGGGGCAGCCGGGGCCGGGTGGGGGGTTACGGCCGGCGGGGTACCGGCCGCTTCGGAGGAGCTCAGGCCACCGCCTCGACGGCTTCGACGGCTTCGACGGCTTCGACGGGCTCGGCCGGGATCTCCGCGGCCGCCTTGCCCCGCATCAGCGCCAGGGTGAGCGCCGCCGCCACCAGGACGGCGATCCCGCCGACCGTGAAGGTGGTGGAGGTGGCGGTGTTGAAGGCCTCCCGGGCGGCCCGGGCCAGGGCGGTGTCGCCGCTGCCGGCGGAGAGGGCGAGGGCGTCGGTGATGGCGTGCCGGGCCGGGGCGGGGGCGTCGGAGGGCATCGAGCCGGTGTAGGTGCTGGAGAGCACGGTGCCGAGGATGGCCACGCCGAGCGCGGCGCCGGACTGCTGGATGGTGTCGTTGAGCGCGGAGCCGACGCCGGCGTGCTCGCCGGGGATCGCCCCCATCAGGGCGTTGGCGGCGGCCGGCATGCCGAGGCCGGAGCCGATGCCGAGCACCAGCATGGCCAGGGCGACCTTGGTGAAGCCGTCGCCGACCGAGAGCGTGGCCAGCAGGCCGAAGCCGGCCGCGATGATCACCATGCCGACGGCGGTCAGCACCCGGGCCGGGAGCTTCTTGCCGAGCGCGGCGCCGATCACATTGAAGGCGAGCGAGGCGACGGCCAGCGGGATGAAGGCCAGGCCGGTGTCGGTGGGCGTGAACTCCAGGACGAACTGCAGGTACTGGGTGAGTACCAGCATCAGGCCGCCGGTGGCGAAGGTGAGCAGGACGAGGGAGAGGCTCGCCCCGGTGAAGACCCGGTTGCGGAACAGCTTGAGCGGAACCATCGGCGAGTCGGTGCGGACCTGGCGGATGCCGAAGCCGGTGAGCGCGGCGACCGCGACGGCCATCGAGCCGAGGGTGCCGGCATGGGCGAAGCCGTCCCGCGGGAGGACGATGATCGACCAGACCAGGGCGGTCATGCCGACCATCGAGAGCAGCATGCCGGGCAGGTCGGGCTTGCGCCACGGGCCCTTGGACTCCGGCATCAGCACGACCGCCGCGACGATGGCCACCGCCGCGACCGGCACGTTGAGCAGGAACACCGCGCCCCACCAGAAGTGCGCGATCAGCGCGCCGCCCAGCACCGGGCCGCCGACCAGGCCGATCATGGCCACCGCGCTCCAGGCGGCGATCGCCTTGGGCCGCTCCTCGTCGTCGAAGACGGTGATCAGGATGGAGAGGGTGCTCGGCATGACCAGGGCGCCGCCGACGCCCATCAGCACCCGGCCGGCGATCAGTTCACCGGGGCTCGCGGCGACCGCGGCGACCAGTGAGGCGGCGCCGAACAGCGCCAGCCCGATGATCATCACTTTTCGTCGTCCGAACCGGTCGGACAGGCTTCCCGAAGTCAGCAGCAGACCGGCGAAGACCAGGATGTACGAGTCGATGATCCACTGGATGTCCTGCGCCCCGGCCTTGAGGTCCTCCGCGATCGGCGGGACGGACACCGTGAGCACCATGTTGTCGATCACCAGCACCAGGCTGCTGAGGCAGAGCACGACCAGGATGAGCCAGCGACGCGGGTGACGGTCCACCGCGATCCCCCCTTTTGATTCGGCACGTCGGCCGCAGCCCCGCGCACGTCCTCGCGTCGGCGGCAGCCGCGCGGAAGTCACTTTCGGCGCACACCCTTCGCCCGTCCCCGACCGAACGGTGTGCGCCACGCCGAACACTGTACGGAGACCGAACACTGTTCGCAAGGCCGTACGGTGTGCGGAGTGGGGCCTATGCTGGACGGACCGCACCCGACCAGGGGGCACGTGGAATGGAGGGCCTGATGACGGCCAAGTCGGAGGACACCCCGCCGGAGCGACGCACCGGCGCACAGCCGGGCATCCCGTCGCCGTGGAACCGTCCGCAGAAACGGCGGACCCAGCCCGCCCTCAGCCGCGAGCAGATCGTCGCCGAGGCCTTCGCACTGCTGGATTCCGAGGGCATCGACGCGCTGAGCATGCGCAAGCTCGGCGCCCGCCTCAACGCCGGTGCGACCTCGCTCTACACCCACGTCGCCAACAAGGACGAGCTGCTCGCCCTGGTCGTCGACCACGTCTTCGGCGAACTCCCGCTGGCCCGGGCCGAGGGCGCCGAGGACCCGCAGGTCTGGCGCGCGGCCATCGTCGAGTGCACCCAGGCCATGCGCGCGGCCGTCGTGCGCCACCCCTGGATGGTCGCCGTGATGGGCGACGTCGGGATGGTCTACCTCGGCCCCAACTGGATGCGGCTCTCCGAGGCCCTGCTGGCCCTGATGGAGACGGCCGGCTTCGAGATCGGCGAGGCCAACGACGTGATGGGCGTCGTCATGGGCTACACCATCGGCACCGCCAGCGTGGAGGCCGCCTGGCTGAGCGCGCTGACCAGGAGCGGCCAGGGCGAGCAGGAGTTCATGGACCAGCTGCTGCCCGCCGTCGTCGAGGCCACCAGGGCGCACCCGCGACTGCACCGCCTGTACACCACCCAGGTGCCGGACGAGATCGAGGCCGGCCGGGACAGCAACTTCCTCCGCGGCCTCAACCTGATCCTGGACGGGATCGAGGCGAGGCGGTCCGGGCCCTGAGCCCGGACCGCCCCTCGGTCCGCCGGATCCACCTCGGCCTGCCGGACCGCCCCGGCCCTCAGCTCCCGCTGAGCGCCTGGACCTCGGCATAGCCCGGCACCGGAGCGACCGGTCCGCCCGAGGCCACGGCGGCGGCCGTCGCCACCGCCGCCGCCAGCGCCGAGCGGTACAGCAGCGAGCCCAGGCTGACCCTGGCCACCCCGAGCCCGGCCAGCTCGGCGAGGCCCGGACCGGTCGGCGTCCAGAGGATGTTGAGCGGGACGGACAGCCGGCCGACCAGCCGGGCGATCACCGCCGGATCGCCCAGGCCGGGCACGAACACCCCGTCCGCACCCGCCCGTTGGTAGGCGTCCAGCCGCCGTAGGGTCTCCGGCTCGGGCCCGTCTGCGCCGCACCAGTACGCGTCGGTGCGGGCGTTCAGGAACAGCTCCGGCACGGCGGCCTTCACCGCCGCCACCTTCGCCGCGTGGACGGCGGACGGCGCCAGCGTGCCGTCCGGCCGGCCGTCCTCCAGGTTGATGCCGACCGCTCCGGCCTCCGCCAGCTCGACGGCCAGGGCGGCCACTTCGGCCGGGTCGTCGCTGAAGCCGGACTCCACGTCGACGCTCAGCAGGAAGCGGTCGCGGCCCAACCGCCGGGCCAGCCGTACGGTCTCGGCGCGGGTGGCGGCCGCGCCGTCGGGCAGTCCGGCGGCGGCCGCCACCCCCAGGCTGGTGGTGCCGATCGCGGGATGTCCGGCCGCGGCCAGGGCGGCGGCCGAGGCGTGGTCCCAGGCGTTCAGGAGCAGCAGCGGGCGGCCGGGGCGGTGGTGCAGGGCGGCGAACGGGGTCATCGAGGCGGGCGGGGTCGTGGAGGCGGGCGGGGTCGTCGGCACGGGCTCGGCCATCGGGGCGGGCCGGGCCATCGGGGTGGGCCGGGTCATCGCGCCGCCTCCTGCTGCTCGATCGGGCCCACCGAGTCCACGTAGTAGAAGCCCGCCCTGGCGAGGTGGCACACGATGTGCCGGAAGCTCCAGCCCGTCCCCGGCGAGTCGTCCAGCTGCCCTTCCGGCAGCGCCGCGACCCGCAGCGACCAGGTCCGGCCGAGCCGGGTGAGGCGGCTGCGGGCCTCGTCCAGGTCGGCGACGGTGAACGGCACCAGGTCGGCCGGGGTGGTGACGTTGGAGGCGTGCCAGTGGTCGGGGGTGGTCGGCTCGCCGGCCAGCCGGGCCTCCAACTCGGCCCAGTGATCGAGGAGATGGTCGGTGACCCGGCGAATCGCCTTGTGCGGGGTGTAGGTCCGGCCGTCGGCGTTGAGGAGCGGGCGGCCGTCCCAGGCCGTCCAGGTGTCCGCCAGGGCGAGCACGTGGTCGATCATCTCCGGGATCAGCGCGGCGAGTTCGGCCTGGGTGAGGGGTTCCTCGGCGGGCGGCTGGGAGGTGTCCGCCGGATCGGAGGAGCCGTAAAGGATGCCCTCGGCGATCACCAGGGCCTGCGAGCGGCCCGGGCAGAGCCGGGGCGGGGCACCGAAGGCCAGCGGCTCGCGGCCGGGCTCCCGGGCGGCGTCGAGGTCGAGCAGTACGTGCGCCCCGGCGGGGACCGCGACCCCGCCCACCTCGGTCGCCCGGGCGGCGGAGCGCCGCATCGCCCGGATCGGCGGATCGTCCCGCAGGGCGGCGGCCGGCCCGCCGCTGCGCCGGGCGTGCTCGACCAGCGAGGCGGTGGCCTCGCAGGCCTGGACGAGCAGCCCGATCCGGTTGGCGGCCGTCTCCGGGTCGTCGTCGCCCATCGCGGGCAGCAGCCGGGCCACCGCCGCGTCCGCCGCCGGATCGTCCGGCGCCGGCTCGAAGTACGCACGGGCGACCGCCTTCACGTCCCGGGCGACGGCCTCCGGGTCCGCCAGGCCGAGCGCCCGCGCGAGCGTCCGCACCACCCGCAGCCGGAGGTCCGGGTCGAAGCCGCCCGCGGCCAGGGCCCGCAGCTCGCCCGGGTCCAGCCGTTCCAGGTCGGCCACCACCAGCGCCCGGCGCCGGGCGTGCGGCTCGCCCGCGCTGAACCGGGCGACGGTGGCCCGCAGCCAGGCCACCGTGCCGTACGGGCCGGGCGTGGCGGGCGGCGGGACCAGTGCCGGGTCGGCCAGGGCCGCGGTCACGTCCTCGTAGCGGGAGAGGGTAAGTTCACGGCACGTCGGGTCTTGGGGCCTCGGATCGCTCATGCCGCCATCGTGGCCCCGGGTCGTTTCGGCCCCGGCCGAACAGTGCCCGGGGGACCCTGGAGGCATGGCCGACCATGGACGCATGACAGTGGACCCGCGGGGCTCCGCGCTCACCGCCTTCGCCGCGCTGCTCGCCGACCCCACCCGCGCCGCCTTCTGCTGCGCGCTGCTGGACGGCCGCGCCTGGACGGCGGGGGAGCTCGCCCGGTCGGCGGGCGTCGCGCCGTCCACCGCCAGCGAGCACCTGTCCCGGCTGATCGCGGGCGGGCTGCTGGCCGAGGCACGGCAGGGGCGGCACCGGTACGTCCGGCTGGCCTCCACCGCCGTCGCGACCGTGATCGAGGACCTCGCCGTCTTCGCCCAGGCCACGGCCGAGGCCGCCGCACCCGGCCACACCGCTCCCACGGGCAGCACTCCCGCCCGCGCCGGCCGGTCGGAGCCCCGCAACCTCCGCGAGGCCACCCGGCAGAGCGCCGAGGCCCGCGCCCGCACCTGCTACGACCACCTGGCCGGCCGCCTCGGCGTGGCGGTCGCCGACGCCCTGCTCGACCGCGGCCTGGTCGCCGACCGCGCCGGCCTCGCCGTCACCGAACGCGGCCACAGCTGGCTGGCCGCCCAGTCGATCGAACTGCCGCCGCGCGCCGGCCGACCGGGCGGTCGCCCGGTGGTGCGCAGCTGCCTGGACTGGACGGAGCGCCGCAGCCACCTCGGCGGCGCGCTGGGCGCGGCCCTGTGCCGCACCGCGCTGGACCGCGCCTGGGTCGAGCGGATCGGCTCCGGCCGGGCCCTGAAGGTCACGCCGGACGGCTGCCGGGCGCTGCGCGAGCTGCTCGGCGTCGAGGTGTCCTGAGCCCCCTCACCACACCGTCCGAGGCGCCTTGAGCGCCCTCACCACACCGGTCGAGGCGTCCTGAGCACGCCTCGGAACCACCGGCGGCTCAGCCCATCGACTTCGCCCCGTCCAGCGCCTCCCGGATGATGTCCGCGTGCCCGGCGTGCTGCGCGGTCTCCGCGATCAGGTGCAGCAGCACGCGCCGGGCCGACCAGCTCGCCCCCGGCTCGAACCAGGGCGCCTGCGACAGCGGGTGGGCGGCGTGCAGGTCGGGCAGGCTCCGCACCAGTTCGTCCTGTCAGCCCGTCCACGACGCGGCGCACCCGCGCGGAACGGCCCGCGAGGGTGCGCTCCTGCGGCCCGGTGCCCGTCTCAGCCCGCCGGTACGGCGCCGCTCACCGGCGGGCGCAGCGAGGTGGTGCCCAGGCCGGTCGGGCCGAGCGGCACCACGCCCGTCCCCGTTCCGGCCCGGGCTCCGGTCCCGGCCGCTGCCGCCGCCCGGGCCCGGACCGCGCCCGCGAGGTCCCGCTCGGCGCCGAAGTGCCGCTCCAGGTCCTCGATGCGGTACCGGCGGCAGCCCCGGTGCCAGCTGAGGATGCCCGCGAGCCAGTTCTCCAGCTCCTTCACGTACCCGCCGAGCAGCTCGCGGGCCTCCGCGCCGAGCTCGAAGTCCTCGTACATCACCGGGAGTTCCCGCTGAGCGACGTGCTGGAACTGGTCCAGCCGGGAGTGCATCAGGTCGTCGACGATCCGCACCGCCGACGGGTAGTCGCAGTTGAAGAAGTTCTGCACCACCAGCACCGCGTTGTGCAGCTCGCCCTCGTACTCGACCTCCTTCTGGTACGAGAAGAGGTCGTTCATCATGCACGCGTAGTCCATCGCGGAGTTCTCCAGCGCGCGCATCGAGCCGTGCCGGTACACCTCCGCCGGGACGGTCCTCCCGTGGCCGAGCCGGGCGAGCATCGTGGTGAGTTCGGAGCCGAAGGTGGAGCGCCGCATCTCCAGGTAGTCGACCGGGTCCGGGACACGGTTCTGGATCTGGTTGCTCAGCTCCCAGATCCAGCTGGCCGTCATCACCTCGATCGACTCGCGCAGCGCGCCCCGGGCCTCGGCGGTCATCGGGGCCGCGGTCCGATCCCAGAGGTCGGCGAGGGCACGCTCCAGCGCGTTGACCGGTTCCGGCACGGGCTCGCCGTCCAGCGGCATGAACAGCGGCAGCCGCGCGTTGGCGGCCTTGGCGCCGGCCAGGTCGCGAGTGCTGCCGAAGATCCTCGGGTAGTAGTCGTCGGCCCAGGTGCCCCAGGCCAACCAGGCCGAGACGATGTCGAGTTGGTCGGCGGTGGCGTCGGGGTGGATGCCGGCCGCGCACAGCGGCAGGTCGTAGTCGCGCATCGACTCGGCGTCCCAGATGCCCGAGCCGGGGACGCCGGGGTGCTCGGCGAGCAGGCCCACCCGCTCGGCCCACTCGACCACCCGCTCCCGCGCGCCGTCCAGGTGGGGGCTGAGCGACAGCGCGAACGGCAGCTCGAACTCCGGCAGCCGGGAAGGCCCGACGGCCCGGAACGGCACGTGCCCGTGCGAGCGCGCCCGCCGTACGGCCGGAGCCGCCGCGGCCTGCGGCGTCCCGACGCCCTTGCGCAGGACGTCCAGCGCCGAGGTCCCGATCCCGCCGATCGCGTACTGGTCCCACCAGTTGCCGGCCCCCGGCATCCCGGGCAGTTCCCCGCCCGAGCCGGGCGCCACCTCACCCGCCGAACCCGCCGCCGCTCCACCGCCGTTCATGTAGCGGCTGGACCTCATGTGCCACTCGTGGCCGCCGGACTGCCAGTCCTGCAGCCCCTTGACGTACGCCATCACCCGGGCCCGGCCGGCCGGGTCGAGCCCGGTCTCCGCGAACAGGACGGGCAGTTCGGTGAAGACGGTGTTCTCGAACTGCTGCAGCCGCGAGGTGAGCAGGTCGTTGACCGCCTCGGCGGCCTCCTGGGTGGAGCACTCCAGGAACCGCTCCAGGACCAGGATGCCGTTGCTCAGTTCGCCCTCGTCCTCGACCTCGCGCTGGTACGAGAAGATGTCGTTGCGCAGGTGCACGCCGTCGGAGAAGGCGTCCATCAGCACCCGCAGCGCACGCGAACCGGACACCTCCTTCGGCACCTCGGCCCCGGCCGCGTACTCGACCAGCTGCGCCGACCACGGCGCCCCGCCGACCTTGCGGCGCATCTCGATGTACTCGACCGGGTTGGCGATCCGGCCGGCGTCGATGTTGGCTAGTTCCCACAGCGACTCGTTGAGCAGGTTGCGGGTGCTCTCGGCGAACCGGGCCCGCCAGTCCTCTCCCATCACCGGCACGGTGCGCCGCCACAGGTCGGCCAGGCCCGCCTCGACCGGGTTCTCCGGCTCGGGCACCGGGGCCTCCGGATCGGCCGGCATGAACAGCGGCAGCCGGTCGAGGTGCGCCTTGCCGGCCCGCCGGTCGTTGGTGCGCTTGTACATGTCGAGGAAGTGGTCGTCGAAGAAGAACACCCAGACGTACCAGTCGGTGACCAACGACAGCGCCTCGGCGGAGGCGTCGGGATGGGTGTAGGCGCAGAGCAGCCCGTAGTCATGGGCATCCAGGTCGGCCTGCTCCCAGATGCCGGACCCCTCCAGCATCCCCATCTCCCGGGCCCATTCCGATGAGTGGGCCCGGGCCTCGTCCAGGTGGGGATTGAGCCGCGCCGGGTGCGGCACGTAGAAGGACGGCAGTTCGAACGGCTGGGTCACGGCGGGCGAGCCTTTCTGGACGCGTCGATTGGACCAAGAATGGCGCCCTGCCACCTCGACGCACCGCGACAACCGCAACAGTCATATGAAATGACCTTGTTGGCGCCGAACAGGGGCGGGCCCCCGGACGGCGGGCCGCCCCCGCGGCGGGAGGCCGGTCAGGCCGCGAGCCCGAGGGCGAGGGAGGCCGCGGCAGGGGCCAGGTAGATCAGGGGGAAGGGGATGTGGGCGTAGGCGCGGGCGCGGGCGACGGTGATCACGGCGCCGAGGAAGTAGAGGACGATGCCGACGGCGGCCGCGTAGCCGACGGCCGGGACGGCGAGGCCGACCAGCAGGCCGAGGGCGCCGGCGGCCTTGGCGACGCCGAGCCAGGTCCACCAGGCGCGCGGGACGCCGTAGTCGGCGAGCGGCCCCACGACGTAGGCGGCCCCGGCGAAGACGGAGTACGCCGAGAAGCCGACCATGAGGGCACCGAGGACGGTGACGACGATGTGGGCGACGGACATGTGAGTGCTCCCCGTTCGGTGATCGGTCGATCCGAGTCGATCGGATTCGGTCGGACACGGCACTGACCCGGGGCACCCGGCGGATGTGACAGCCGCGGACAAAAATGTTTCCGCGCCACCTCCCGAAAACCGTCAACAACCGCTCCGCCAACGAACAAAGCAGGACTGACAAGGGCGGGAAACACCAAGACTTCCTCAGGTACGGGCGTGTTGACCGCGTCCGTCCACGTCACGTCATCCAGACTGGGCGCCGACCGACGTCAACTCCGAGGAGGCCACACCTCATGAACGTCACCGTCCGGCTCGCCCAGCAGCCCGAGGCCGACGAACTGCTCGGACGGAGTGCGCTCGCCGCGCTCGTCGGCATGCTGCTGGACCAACAGGTGCCGATGGAGTGGGCGTTCACCGGCCCGTTGACCATCGCCCAGCGTCTCGGCCGGGACGACCTCGACGCCCACGAGATCGCCACCTACAGCCCGGAGGAGTTCGTCGCGCTGCTCTCCGCGAAGCCGGCCGTCCACCGCTACCCGGCCGCGATGGCCAAACGGGTGCAGCAGCTGTGCCAGTTCCTCGTCGCGCAGTACGACGGCGACGCCGCCGCGCTGTGGAAGGACACCCGCACCGGCAAGGAACTGCTCAGCCGCCTCAACGCCCTCCCCGGCTTCGGCAAGCAGAAGTCGCAGATCTTCCTGGCGCTGCTCGGCAAGCAGTACGGAGTACGGCCCGAGGGCTGGCGCGAGGCGGCCGGCGTGTACGGCGAGGAGGGCGCGCACCGCTCGGTCGCCGACATCACCGGCCCCGAATCCCTCGCCCTGGTGCGGGAGTTCAAGCAGGAGACGAAACGTGCGGCGAAGGAGGCGAAGGCCGCCGCCGCCAAGCCCCGCACCACCACCCGGACCGCCGCCGCGGCCGTCTCCGGCGCCCGTTGAACCCCCGGCCCGGGGACGGCAGCGACTACCCGCGACCGGGCACCAGCGCGTAGGCGTACCGCCCGCGGACCGACCGGGCGAAGTACCGTCCGTGGCTCTCCGCCGCGAGCAGTTCCCGGTGCACCCGCGCCGGCACGTCCGCGTACCGGTACACCGGCCCGCCGGTGAACTCCAGCTCCAGCACCCGCGCCCGCGGGTCGTACCCGACCGAGCGCAGCACCGAGGAGTCCACCGCCGTACGGTCCATGACCCTCCCAGTGTGCGACGAGGGCCCCGGCCGCGCAGCGCGACCGAGGCCCTCACCCGAAACCGGAAGCCGGAACCGAACCCGGAGCCGGAACCGTCACACCAGGACGGACTCCCGCTGGTCCGCGCCGTCCGGGGCACCGGCCTCGACCGCCGTCCCGCGCTTGCGCGGCAGCGCGAACATCAGCAGGAACACCGCCAGCAGCACCCCCGCGACCCACCACATCGCGTGTACGAACGCCCCGCCGAAGGCCGTCCCCAGCGCGTCCGGCGCGACCACGTCGTCCATCGCCCCGAAGAAGGCCACCGACACCAGTCCGAGCCCGAGCGCGTTGCCCACCTGCTGCACGGTGTTGATCAGCCCCGAGGCCGACCCGGCGTGCCGGCGCGGCACCTCGGACAGGATCGCGTCAGTGATCGGCGCGACGATCAGCCCCATCCCGAGGCCCATCACCACCAGCGGCAGCGCCATCTGCCAGGGCTCGATGCCCGTCCCGTACCGGTGCACCTCCCCGATGTAGGTGAGCACGCCCACGGCCATGACCAGCGCGCCCGCCTGGAGCACCTTGCGTCCGAACCGCGGCACCAGCTTCTGCACCGAGATCCCGGCCGCCGTGGAGACCGCGAGCGAGAACGGGATGCCGGTGGCGCCCGCCTTGAGCGGGCTCCAGCCGAGCCCGACCTGCATGTAGAGCGTCCAGACCAGGAAGAAGATGCCGAGCGCGACGCCGAAGGCCAGCTGGACGCAGATCCCGGCCGCGAAGCTCTTCACCCGGAACAGCGACAGTTCGACCAGCGGCGAGCCGTCCCGCCGCGTCTTGGCCTTCTCGTACACCACGAAGAGCACGAACACCGGCAGACTGCCGGCCATCGACAGGTAGCCCCAGAGCGGCCAGCCGGCCTCCCGGCCGTGGGTCAGCGGGTAGATCAGCATCAGCAGCCCGAGGCTGGCCAGCGCCACGCCGACCAGGTCCAGCTTGAGCGCGTGCTCGGCCCTGGACTCGTCGATGAAGCGGCGCCCGAGCAGCAGTCCGGCGATGCCGACGGGCAGGTTGATCAGGAAGATCGGCCGCCATTCGAGGCCCAGCAGGTCCCACTCGGTGAGCAGCGCGCCGATCATCGGACCGGACACCGCGCCCAGCCCGACCACCGCGCCGAACATCCCGAAGACCTTGCCGCGCTCCTCCGCCGGGAAGGTCGCGTGGACGATCGACAGCACCTGCGGCACCATCAGGGCCGCCGTCCCGCCCTGCAGGATACGCATCGCGACCAGCATCTCCGGGCCGGAGGCCAGCCCGCACAGCGCCGAGGCCAGCGTGAAGCCGCCGATGCCGATCAGGAACAGCCGCTTGCGGCCGTGGATGTCACCGAGCCGCCCGCCGGTGATCAGCCCGATCGCGAAGGCCAGGGCGTAGCCGCCGGTGACCCACTGGATGGCGCCGAAGGAGGCCCCGGTGTCCTGCTGGATGCTCGGGATGGCGATGTTGACGATGGTGACGTCCACCAGGTCCATGAAGGAGGCGACCATCACGATCGCCAGCGCGATCCACCTCCGCCGGTCGGCTCCCGCCGTACTCATTCCGTTCTCCTCACTCGTCCGCTGCTGCACCTCCGGAACGGTACGGGCCATGTAGGTCAGATCCTGTCCCACTTCCTCGGGCATGCTGGAGGGCATGAGCGATACGCCGGCCCGGCTGCTGAACCTGCTGTCCCTGCTGCAGACCCCGCGCGAGTGGCCCGGCAGCGAACTCGCCGAGCGGCTCGGCGTCAGCCCGCGCACCATCCGCCGGGACATCGACCGGCTGCGCGACCTCGGCTACCCGGTGCAGGCCACCATGGGCGCGGTCGGCGGCTACCGGCTCGTCGCGGGCACCGCGATGCCGCCGCTGCTGCTGGACGACGAGGAGGCGGTGGCCATCGCCGTCGGACTGCGGGCGGCCGCCGGGCACGCGGTGGTCGGCATCGAGGAGGCCTCGGTACGGGCGCTCGGCAAGCTGCTCCAGGTGCTGCCGGGCCGGCTGCGGCACCGGGTGGGCACCCTGAACACGGCCACCGTGCCGCTGCTCACCGGGGACGGCCCGACCGTCGACCCGGAGGCCCTGACCCTGCTCGCCGGCGCCGTCACCAACCACGAGCGGCTGCGCTTCGCCTACCGGGCCCGCAACGGCGCCGAGACCCGGCGCAACGTCGAGCCCGAGCGGCTCGTCTCGACCGGCCGCCGCTGGTACCTGATCGGCTACGACCTGGACCGGTGCGACTGGCGGCTCTTCCGGGTCGACCGGATCACCGAACCGTTCGCCACCGGCGCCCGCTTCACCCCGCGCCCGCTCCCGGCCGAGGACGCCGCCGTGTTCGTGGCGAGCCGGCTGCGCCGCCACTCACCGACCCACACGATGGTGGCCACCGTCCACCGCCCCGCGGCCGAGGTCGACGGCTGGATGCCCTGGACCGGCGACTACGAGATCGAACCGATCGACGACCACAGCTGCCGCCTGCGCTCCCGGGCCGACTCCCTGAAGTGGCTGGCGGCCGGACTGCTGATGCTGGACTGCGACTTCGAGGTGCACGAGCCCCCGGAGCTGCGCGAGCAGCTGCGCACGATCGCGGCCAGGGCCGACCGCGCGGCGAACCGGGCGGGTTGAGCCGGGGAAGTCGAGCCGGGGGCCGCCGTGGAGACGGCGGGCCCCGGCGGGAAGGGGGCTCAGACCCCGTACTCGGCCGTCAGCAGCGCCCGCCCGAGGGTGTGGAAGGTGAGGTTGAAGCCGATCTGGGCGGCCGGGGTGCCGGCGTCGACGTCCAGCTTCTCCACGTCCAGCGCGTGCACCGCGAACACGTACCGGTGCGGGGCCCCGGGCGGCGGGGCGGCGCCGTCGTACTTGTTGTCCGGGAAGTCGTTGCGCCCGTGGAAGGAGGCCGCGCCCGGCAGGGCCTCGTCCGAGGAGCCGGCGCCGCGCGGCAGTTCGGCGGTGTCGGCGGGCAGGTTGAGGGCCAGCCAGTGCCACCAGCCGGAGCCGGTCGGCGCGTCCGGGTCGTAGCAGGTGACGGCGATGCTCCGGGTGCCCTCCGGCAGGCCCGACCAGGCCAGGTGCGGCGAGAGGTTGCCGCCGCCGTGGATGAACTCCTGGCCCAGCGTGCCGCCTTCGGTGATGTCCCGGCTGCTCAGCTCGAAGGACGGCACCTGCGGCAGGAACTCGTACGGCAACGGCGGACGAACACTCATGGGTGCACCTCTCACGGTCGGAATGACACGGATCACTGTAATGGGGTGCACGACCGATCCGGCCGCCCCCTACAGTCGAGTCCATGGCCTCGGAACGCACCAGCAGCACGGCGAGCACGCTCGATCCCGCCACGATGATCGCGGACGCCCGTCGGGCGCTCTTCACCATGGTCGGGGTACTGGCCGCGATCTGGCTGATCCAGCTGGTGAACTGGATGGACGACTACGACCTCGGCCGCCGCTTCGGCGTGGTCCCGCAGGACGTGACCAGGCTGCCGAACGTCGTCACCGCGCCCTTCCTGCACTGGAACTGGGCCCACCTGGAGGCCAACTCGGGCCCGCTGTTCGTCTTCGGATTCCTGGCGGCCTACCGCGGGGTGAAGAAGTTCCTCGGCCTGACCGTGCTGCTCGCCCTGACCAGCGAGCTGACGGCCTGGGTCTTCGACCCGCCGAACACCGTCGGCGCGGGCGCCAGCGGCGTGGTGTTCGGCTACTTCGGCTACGTCGTGCTGCGCGGCATCATCGACCGCAACCTGATCGACACCCTGATCGGCGTGGTGCTCGGCGCCTCCTACGCCTACATGGTCACCAGCGCCCTGCCCGGGGTCGCCCCGGGCATCAGCTGGGCGGCCCACCTGGGCGGCCTGATCGGCGGCCTGGCCGGGGCCTGGATCTTCCGCAACCGGGCCCCGCGCCCGGCCCCCGCCAAGGCCGCGACCGGTATCGGAACCGGGACCGGGACCGCCACCTCCACCCCCGGCGGTCCCAACGCCGCCCTGCTCAAGGAGCTGGACGACCTGGGCCTCTGACCCGACCGGGCGCATCAGGTATAGACCATTTCCGCCCCTCCGGCTAGCGTGAACGACGCACCCGCCCCCAGCTCCGGAGCCGCACCGTGGAGTCGTCCGTCCTCGCCTTCGCCACCGACCTGCTCGACGAGGGCGCCGACACCTTCTTCGGCAACCTCACCGAACGGGCCGGCGTCGGCGGCGTCACCCTGGCCGCCGTCTACCACGGGGCCCGCGACGTCTTCCCGCACAACCCCCGCCGGGTGATCCGCTACCTGGAGCCCGGCGCCGCGTACTTCCGCCCCGACCCGGGCCGCTGGGCGGGCCGCCGCCTCGCCCCCGTCCCGTCCAGCGCGATCGGCGAGCGCGACCCGTTCGCCGAGGCCGCTGCCGAGGCCGGCCGCCGCGGCCTCAAGCTGCACGCCTGGACGGTCTTCTGCCACAACGACCGGCTCGGGTTCGCCCACCCCGACTGCGCCCCGGCCAACGCCTTCGGCGACCGCCACCTGACCGAGCTCTGCCCGGCCCACCCCGAGGTCCGCGAGTACGCGCTGACCCTGGTCGACGAACTCGCCCGGTACGGCGTGGACGCGATCCGCGCCGAGTCCCTGCACTTCCACGGCCTGCGCCACGGCTACCACCACGAGCGCTACTTCGAGGAGCTGGGCCCGACCGCCGAGGCCCTGCTCGGCGTCTGCTTCTGCCCGCACTGCCGCGCCGCCGCCACCCGCGCGGGCGTCCCCGCCGAGCGGGTCGCCGAGGCCGTCCGGACCGAACTGCGCCGCCGCCTGGCCGACCAGGAGGCCGCCGCCGAACCCGCCGATCTGAGCGCCCTCGCCGACGGCGCCTTCGCCGCCTACGTGGACGCCTCCGCCGCCACCGTCACCTCGCTCGCCGCCGAACTCGCCGAACGGGCCCGCCACCACGGCATGCGGTTGAGCTTCATGGACGGCGGCGGCCCCGGGAGGGGCTGGCTGTCCGGCATCGACCTGCCCGCCCTCGCCCGGGCCACCGACCGGATCGAGACCCTCGGTTACGCCGGGAGCGCGGAGGCCGTCCGGGAGAAGCTCGCCGCCTTCGCCCTGCACGGAGTCCGCCCGGAGCGGATGGCGGTGATCCTGCGTCCGATGGCCGCGGACTGCGACGGCCCGGAGAACCTCGCCGCCAAGATCGCCGTCCTGCGCGGACTCGGCGTCCCCGAGGTCGAGTTCTACCACTACGGCCTGATGCGGCTGTCCTCCCTCGACCGGATCGGCACCGCCCTCGGGAGCTGACCCACCGCCGCCCCCCGGACGTCCCGGACAGGCTGCGCGAGATCTCCTGCCCGAGCTGCAAGCGATCTCCCGGACGGTCCTCGGGCGGCAGCGGAGGTCATACGCGCTCCTGGACGGGATCGGAGACCGGAAGCACGACCTGAAACCGGCCGCGACCGGGTGATGTTCACGACATTTCCCATCAAACAGCCTCAATCACCCACTCGCAGCTCACAACCGTGCGCGTGGCGCCCCCTCGGCTGCTGGGCCATCCGCCGTCCGAACGGTAGGCTTTCCGTGTGATCTTCAAGCGCATCGGCAATGGGCGGCCGTACCCGGATCACGGCCGGACGAGCACCCGCCAGTGGGCTGACGTCGCCCCGCGTCCGGTGCGGCTCGACCAGCTGGTGACCACCAAGGGCCAACTCGACCTGGAAACCCTGCTGGCCGAGGACTCGACCTTCTACGGGGACCTCTTCGCCCACGTGGTGAAGTGGCACGGCGACCTCTATCTGGAGGACGGGCTGCACCGGGCCGTACGGGCCGCGCTGCAGCAGCGCCAGGTGCTGCACGCCCGTGTCCTCGAAATGGACTGACGGCCGCACGTCGACCTCACCGGACCGCCCCCTCGCCACCCGGCGGTGGGCGGTCCGCGCGTACCCGGGTACCTCCTTTCGGGTACCGGCGGTACTCCAGATGATGATCGTTTAGTACCTTCGCAGCTGTCCGGCACTACGCTGCTGACTACGGCCGCGACCAGGGGATCCGCCCGCACCAGGGGACGCCCCTGCCCGGCCGACCCGTCATCCGACCCCACCCCGGCACGAGGGGGAGACAAACCGTGAGCATGTTGACTCCCCAAGGCCTCAAGGGGAAGCAGTACCGCGTCACCGGCAACGCCTATCCGCGGCTGGGCCGGCCACCGAGGAAGAGTCGCAAGGTGATCGCCATGCTCGCGGCCCTGCTCGCCCTGGCCCTGATCGGCCTCGGCGGCGTGCAGCTGTACGACATCTTCCACGGCAGGTCCGGGAACGCCTCCGCGCAGGCCTGTGCCGACCAGTCCGGCAAGCCGCTGGCCGCCCCGACCCCGGGCGCCACCCCCGGTGCTCCCGCGGCCTCCGGCGGCCCGGCCGCCGCGGTGGACCCGCACGCCGTCCCCGCGCCCACGGCCGTCACGGTGAACGTCTACAACGCCACCACCAAGGCCGGGTTGGCCGGGCGGACCGCCGAGGAGTTCAAGAAGCGCGGCTTCGTCATCGGCAAGGTCGGCAACGCGCCCGCCGAGCTGGACAAGAAGGTGCCCGGCACCGCCCAGGTGATCGCCGGCCCGACCGGCGCCGCCGCAGGCACCCTGGTGAGCTCCCAGATCGCCGGCGCCACCGTCACCGCGGACGCCCGCACCGACGCCAGCGTGGACTTCGTGATCGGCGACAGTTACAACGCCCTGCTGGACGAGAACCAGGCGGCCGCCGCCCTCGCCCTGGCCACCAAGCCCTCCCCCACCCCGAGCGCCACCGGCAGCTGCTGACCGTACGACAGCAGAACGGAGCCCCCGGCCGAAGGGCCGGGGGCTCTCGGACGTTCGGAAGGGTCAGCCGGCCGTGCCGTACAGCCGGTCGCCCGCGTCGCCCAGGCCGGGAACGATGTAGCCGTTCTCGTTCAGCCGCTCGTCCAGCGCGGCGGTGACCACGGTGACCGGCAGGTCGGCCAGCTCGCGCTTCATCACCTCGACGCCCTCCGGCGCGGCCAGCAGCACCACGGCGGTGACGTCGGTGGCCCCGCGCTCGATCAGCATCCTGATCGCCGCGACCAGG
The DNA here is from genome assembly GCF_042734825.1 of Kitasatospora sp. NPDC059648. Classification (NCBI taxonomy): domain Bacteria; kingdom Bacillati; phylum Actinomycetota; class Actinomycetes; order Kitasatosporales; family Streptomycetaceae; genus Kitasatospora; species Kitasatospora sp. NPDC059648. Next base: position 41,968 of record NZ_JBHWDU010000054.1, read on the forward strand.
GTGCCGCCGGTGGCCAGCATCGGGTCGAGCACGTAGACCTGGCGGCCGGACAGGTCGTCGGGCATTCGGGTGGCGTACGTGGAGGCCTCCAGGGTCTCCTCGTTGCGCACCATGCCGAGGAAGCCGACCTCGGCGGTCGGCAGCAGGCGGGTCATCCCGTCCAGCATGCCGAGACCGGCCCGCAGGATCGGCACGACCAGCGGACGCGGGTAGCTGAGCCGGGTGCCGAGCGTGACCGCCACGGGGGTGGTGATCTCCACCTCGTCGGTGCGGACGTCCCGGGTGGCCTCGTAGGCGAGGAGGGTCACCAGCTCGTCGGTCAGGCGACGGAAGGTCGGCGAGTCGGTGCGCTCGTCGCGCAGGGTGGAGAGCTTGTGGGCGACCAGGGGGTGGTCGACGACGTGGAGACGCATGTACCGAGGTTAGCCCGGTCCTGGACGCCTGTACGACACGCCGTGCCAGGCCGCCCACCGGCCGCGGTCACCTTTCCGTGACACGCCGTGACGCAGGGCGGATGTCCGGACAGAACCGGCTCCTGTGGTATCAACCCGGCCGTTCTGGGAATGTCACGTCTCATGACGAGCAACCCGAAGGCCGGGGACGGCTCGGCGGAGGAGCCCGTCGGCGGGGCGGCGCTTCGCGCCGGCCCTCCGCAGGACCCCCCGGAGACCGAGTCGGAGCGCCGCAGGCGGCGGGCCGTCTTCCTGCGCGAGCTCACCGAGGCCCGTGAGCTGAGGGAGCGGGTCCAGCCCCGGCGGACCAAGGAACGCCGGATGCGCGAAGCGATGCGGATGCGAACCTTCCGTATCTGACCCGGGTCCGGCCCGGCTCCCGCACCCCGCGACCCCGACCCCCGGCCGGCCCGTCGGCGGTCCGACAGGCGTTCGGGCCAAATTTCGACCGCCTTCGGCGGGCGCGGCCCGGCTCCGCCGTCCGTCGCCCGGCCCTTCCGACACGACCTGCAAAGACGCGCTGCCGAACACCCCCCGCAAGGGCGGGCTTTCTGTCACGATTCCGATGGGACGGTCCGAACAAGCGGACCGCCTCTGGCGCGGGGGCGGCCAGTTTTTCGCGTCGCCCGAGCGCGCCGACAGCCGAGACCGATGATCTTGGGAGTGTCCCTGGTGGCGTACTTCGCTGCAGTGCTTGCTCGCACCGAGGACGGGTGGGATGTGAGCGAGACGGAGCTCGACGACGTCGAAACGCTGGCCGATCTGACCGACCTGGCCCGCGAGTCCGCGCAGGACGACGACAGCGTCCTGATCTTCATCGAACAGGAGGACGCCTGGTTCGCCATCGTCCGGGTGGACGGTGAGGACGACCCGCGGATCTTCGTGTCGGACGGCGCCGCCGCCGCCCGCAGCTCCTACGGCTCCGTCCTCACCGACGAGCTGGTCGACCAGGCCGGCGAGAGCGAGTTCGGCGACCTCGACCACCTGCTGGACGAGGAGGCCGAGGCCGAGGAGCAGGACGACGAGGACGCGGACGGCCGTGGCGGCGTCCCGGTCGGCCCGTTGGGCGACGCCCATCTGCTCACCGAGTTCGGTCTGGCCGCCGACGAGCTGCTCGCCCTCAGCGGCGAGGGCGCGGTGCCGGGTGACGCCCTGGAGGAGATCGCCGAGGCCCTGGGCTGCGGCGAGGTACTTGAGGCGGTCCGGTAGCGGCACCGGTCAGGCCGGTGTCCGCCACCGGATGCCCGACACTGGATGCCATGCAGCCCGCATCCACCCCGCTGACCGTCCCGCACGTCCCCCCGCTGCCCGCCCCCGTCCGCCCCGACCCGGTCCGCGACCGCTGGGCGGCGCCGATGCGCCTCGCCATCGCCGAGGCCGCCCTGGCGCCGGCCACCGGGGACGTCCCGGTCGGGGCGCTCGTCCTGGGCCCCGACGGCGAGGTGCTCGGGCGCGGCCACAACGAGCGCGAGGCGGTCGGCGACCCGACCGCGCACGCCGAGGTGGTCGCGATCCGGCAGGCCGCCGAGAAGACCGGGGAGTGGCGGCTCAGCGGCTGCACCCTGGTGGTCACCCTGGAGCCCTGCACGATGTGCGCCGGCGCCATCGTGCTGTCCCGGATCGACCGGGTGGTCTACGGCGCCCTCGACGAGAAGGCCGGCGCGGCCGGCTCGCTCTTCGACGTGATGCGCGACCGCCGGCTCAACCACCGGCCCGAGGTGATCTGGGGCGTCCTCGCCCAGGAGTGCGGCGAGCAGCTGCGCGCCTTCTTCGACACCCACCGCTGACCCCTCCGGGCGCCGCCCTCGGACACGGATTTCGTGACCGCGCCACCCGTCCGGTAGAGTTCCCCTCGGTAGCGTGTCCGAGCGGCCAAAGGAGCACGCCTCGAAAGCGTGTGTGGGGGCAACTCCACCGTGGGTTCGAATCCCACCGCTACCGCTGGAAAGCCCGAGGGCCCGTCCGATCCGGACGGGCCCTCGGCGTTTCCGCGCACCCTCGGACGCGGAAAGGGCCCCGCACTCCGGGCCGGTGACCACCACGGCCCGGCTGGTACGGAGCCTGGAGGGGGGAGCGGCTCGGGGGACTCACCGCTCCCCCGGCGGAGTCCCACAACCGGTGCCGCGTCAGGGGGGCGGAGCCGCGACGACCGGTCCCACAGCGGGGATCTCCGGATCCACGCGCCGGGGGTTCCTGCCAGACCCTCGGCACGCCCTCCATCCTGCCGTCCGGCCGACGGCCGGACACCCGGAGAAGGGCCCCACTCCCGGGGACCTTCGTCCCGCCGGACGAACGCGGCGCACACTTGATAGCCCGTCCGGTGGATAAGCTGCCCTGCAGGGCCGCTCGGGGACCCGGATGACGGCGGCCCACCGCAGGGAGGAAGGTCACGATGGCGCAGGCGAAGAAGATCGGCATGGCCCTCCTGCTCATCTTCGTGCTCTACTCGATCATCACCTCACCGGCCCGGTCCGCCGAACTCGTCCAGCTGGGCTTCGAGGGCATCTCGAACGCGGCCAAGGCGGTCGGCACCTTCATGACCGGTCTGATCAAGTAAGGAGCGGCCATCGTGATCCGCCACCTCGTCCTGTTCAAGCTCAACGAGGGCGTCGCCAGGGACGACCGGCGCGTGCTCGCCGGCGACAAGGCGTTCGCCGAACTCGGCTCGTTGATCCCCGAGCTGCGCGAGTGGGAGTGCGGCTGGAACACCACCGAGCGCGACATCGCGTACGACTACGCGATCAACAGCCTGGTCGAGGACCGCGAGTCCCTCCAGGCCTACCTGACCCACCCCGCCCACCAGGCGGCGGCCGGCCAGTGGCGCGAGTTCGCCACCTGGGTGATCGCCGACATCGAGGTCTGATCCCCGCCCGGCCGTCCCCCGGACGGCCCGCTTCGCCCCGCCCGGTGTCCGGGCGGGGCGTTCTGCTCTGTCCGGGAACGACCCGTGCGGCGCCTCGCCGACGGGCGCCGGTCAGGTCGGGCCCCTCACCAACACACCTCCACCGGGTGCTTGCCCGACCTGCGCCCACCTTGTGATGCTATGACCGGTTTTGCCGGACATGGCGAGGTGTGAACCAGCCCCGACACCCGATCCGCAGGGCCCGCCGTTGTCGACTTTGGGAGGGGTGACGTGTCCGTGGACGAGGTGCTGGCTGCGATCATCAGCCCGGCCGGCGAGCTCCGCCCGGACGGGCTGCGCGGCCCCGGGGGCCGGCCCGCCGTGGACGTCCGGACGCTCACCCGGGTGCTGTTCGAGCGGCTCTCCGAGCTGCCCCCGGACGCCCCCGAGCGGGAGCGGGTCCGGGCCGCGCTGATCGAGGTGAACATCCCGCTGGTCCGCTACGCGGCCACCCGCTTCCGCAGCCGCAGCGAGCCGATGGAGGACGTCGTCCAGGTCGGCACCATCGGCCTGATCAACGCGATCGACCGCTTCGACCCGACCCGGGGCGTCCAGTTCCCCACCTACGCGCTGCCGACCATCCTGGGCGAGATCAAGCGCTACTTCCGGGACAACGTCCGCACCATGCACGTCCCGCGCCGGCTCCAGGAGCTGTGGGTGCAGGTCAGCGGCGCCATGGAGGAGCTGACGGTGCTGCACGGGCGGGCCCCCAAGGTGCCCGAGATCGCCGCCAGCCTGCGGATCCCCGAGGAGGACGTCCGGGCCTGCCTGGACGCCGGGCGCGCCTACAACGCGGCCTCCCTGGAGGCCGCCCAGGAGCACGAGGGCGGCCTCGCCCTGCTGGACCGGCTCGGTTACGAGGACTCCGCGCTGGCCGAGGTCGAGCACCGCGACATGGTCCGCCACCTGCTGGTCCAGCTCCCCGAACGGGAGCGGCGGATCGTGATGCTGCGATTCTTCGCCAACCTCACCCAGTCGCAGATCAGCACCGAGCTGGGGATGTCCCAGATGCACGTGTCCCGACTGCTCTCCCGCATCCTGACGAGGCTTCGGACCGGCAACTCCTGGGAAGAGTGAGATTGCAGCGCGTTACCCCGGCGTGACGTCTTGCGACGTTCGGGTTTGCCGTGGACCGTGTTCCGGTATGGAGGGGGGTGGGCCCCTGCCGGGAACCTCCGCGCGACGGCCCCCGTTCAACTGTCAGTCACAAGGGGGTGGGCGCATGTCCGGAGAGCTGGGCACTGCGGAGATCCACGCTGGTCAGGCCGAGGGCACGACGGTCGCCGAGGACCGGATCCCGCTCCAACGGGCCGGCTCCGGGGCACCGGCCGAGGCACCGCCCGGCTCCGGGCTGGACACCCGGACGCTCTCCCGCTCGCTGTTCCTGCGGCTGGCCGCGCTGGCCCCTGGCAGCGAGGAGCACACCTACGTCCGCGACACCCTGATCGAGCTCAACCTGCCGCTGGTCCGGTACGCCTCGGCGCGCTTCCGCAGCCGCAACGAGCCGATGGAGGACATCGTCCAGGTGGGCACCATCGGCCTGATCAAGGCGATCGACCGCTTCGACCCGGAGCGCGGGGTGGAGTTCCCCACCTTCGCGATGCCGACCGTGGTCGGCGAGATCAAGCGCTTCTTCCGGGACACCAGTTGGTCGGTCCGGGTGCCGCGCCGGCTCCAGGAGCTGCGGCTGGCGCTCACCAAGGCCGGGGACGAGCTGTCCCAGCGGCTGGACCGCTCGCCCACCGTCGCCGAGCTGGCCGCCTGCCTCGGCGTCAGCGAGGAGGACGTGGTCGAGGGCCTCGCGGTGGGCAACGCCTACACCGCCAGCTCGCTGGACTCCAGCCCCGGCGAGGAGGACAGCGAGGGCCCGCTGGCCGACCGGCTCGGCTACGAGGACCTCGCGCTGGAGGGCGTGGAGTACCGGGAGTCGCTCAAGCCGCTGCTGGCCAAGCTGCCGCCGCGCGAGCGCCGGATCATCATGCTGCGGTTCTTCGGCAACCTCACCCAGTCGCAGATCGGCGAGGAGATCGGGATCTCCCAGATGCACGTCTCCCGGCTGCTCACGCGGACGCTCACCCAGCTCCGCGAGGGGCTGATCAGCGAGGGCTGACCGCCGCCGGGCTCACCCCGCGGCGCCGTCCAGCAGGTTGGCGCGCAGCCCGTCCAGCACGTCCTCGTCCAGCCCGAGCCCCTCCCGCCAGAAGGCGTCGAAGCCGCTCCAGCCGGCCTCGACCTCCGCGAAGGCCGCGTCCAGGTAGCCGCGGTCGGCCCGGAACACCGGCAGGAGGAGCTCGGGCTCGCGCATCAGGCCCCGGCTGCCGAAGTCCGCCAGCACCCGTTCGACCACGGCGGCGGAGCGCTCGTTGGTGAGCAGGTAGTCGGCGGACACGGTCTCGCGCTCCACGCCCAGGGCGGTCAGCACCAGCGCGGCCGCCCAGCCGGTGCGGTCCTTGCCGGCCGAGCAGTGGAACAGCAACGGCACGCCGCCCGGAGCGGCCAGCAGCCGCAGCAGGGCGGCGAAGCGCTCGCGGGCCACCGGATCGGTGACGAACCAGCGGTAGAGGCCGGTCATCATGGCGGCCGCCCGGCCGTTGCCGAGCAGGCTGCGCTGCTTGCGCGCGCTGCGGTCGGAGAGGGCGCCGCGCAGCGTCGCGCTGATGTCGAAGTCCACCGCCAGCAAGGGGAGATGGTGGGTCGCGACGCCGTCCGGCAACCGGTCCGGACCGGCTTCACGGATCTCGTCGGAGCTGCGCAGGTCGACCACCGCGCGCAGGCCGAGCGCGCCCAGCGGGTCGAGGTCCTCGGCGGTGACGCGGTTCAGGCCGTCACTGCGCAGGACCACGCCGCCGCGCACCACCCGCCCTCCGGCCGTCCGGTAGCCGCCCAGATCCCGGGCGTTGACCGCACCGCGCAGGCCGAGGCTGCGGCCGACCAGGACCGCCCGCTCCGGCTCCGTGAGCACATTCCGTACGTCCCCGATTCGCTCGGATGCGATCCGACCATCGGTCACCCGCGAGCCTCCATTGCATATTCGGACTGTCACATGGCACAGCGGTGCCCGATATTGCATGAACCTGCCCATTGGAGCGGCAAGATGTGCAAGAGTGTCTGCCGCAACGACGACAGTGTAGGTGCCCCACGGATCCGTGTGAGCAGCACAGTCGGTAACCAGCGGTAGCAGTCGGCTTCCGGTTTTTCATTTTCAATTCATTATTTGCGCGGGCGGTCCGGTTGCGGTCACAATCAGCGCCTCCATGGCTTCACCATGAACGTTGGTAACAGGTTCGCTGCACTCTCGCCCAATTGGTCCCTCGCACCGTCGACCCTCGACCAGGATGGGCGCCGGGCAGCCTGCTGCCCGCGAACAGCTACACGGGCAGGCGAGCGCCGAGCAGCGCGGCGCCTGACCCAAGGGGAGGATCAGACATGGGTCACACGACCCGAAGAGTTGCCGCTTGCGCAGCGGCAGTTCTGCTGGCCAGCGGCCTGCAGACCACCCTGGCCCACGGCGACACCACGCCGCCCAGGATCGACCTCACCGTCCTGGTCATCGACGACGGGGGTCCGTCCGTCGCGGCGATCACCGCCGAGCTGAAGAGCCAGGGCACGCCGTACAAGGTCGTCAGCCTCAATGACCCCAACCGCCCCGTCATCAACTCGGCTTTCCTGAGCGACACGGTGAACGGGCTCCCCCGGGGCAAGTACCAGGGCATCGTGCTGCCCAACGAAAACCCCTTCCCGAACAGCGCCGCCGAGATGACGGCGATCGCCACGTACGAAGCCGCTTTCAACGTCCGGCAGATCGACGCCTACACCTGGGCCAGTCCGGCGGTCGGACTGAACTACGCCCAGAATCCGGGATTCGTCGGGACCCTCGACGGATTCCAGGCGGCCACCACCACGGCCGGGACTTCCGGTCCGTTCGGGTACCTCAAGGGCAACGTCCCGTTCGAGGACAACGACCCGAACGTCAGCGAGAGTTACGGCTACCTGGCGACCCCGCTCGCCAACCTGCCGTCCGGTGCGTCCTTCGTCCCGCTGGTCGACGCGGCGATACCGAACACGACCAGCCGCGGCTCGCTGGTCGGCGAGTACACCCACGACGGCCGCAAGGAGCTGGTCGTCACCTTCGTCTACAACCAGTACCAGCAGCAGTACCGGCTGCTGGCCCGCGGCATGGTCGACTGGATCACCCAGGGCGTCCACCTCGGCTACGACCGCAACTACTTCGCCACGCACGTGGACGACGTTCTGCTGGCCGACGACCGCTGGGACACCGTGCTCAAGTGCACCCCCGGTGACGTCACCTGCCCGCCCGGCACCCCGGACAGCACCAACCCGATCCGGATGACCCAGGCGGACGCGCAGTACCTCAGGCAGTGGCAGACCGCCAACAACTTCACGCTGGACATGGTGTTCAACGGCGGCGGCAGCGAGGACTGGAAGTCCGACCACCAGACCACGGTGGACCCGACCGCCAACCAGCTGATCACCGACCAGAACAGCTACCGCTGGGTCAACCACACCTACACCCACCCCTACCTGGGCTGCGTGCAGGACGTCAGCGTGGTGCCGTGGAAGTGCACCAAGGACGCCGCGGGCAACACCGTCTGGACCGACCAGAACACCATCTCCACCCAGATCAAGCAGAACTTCGACTGGGCCACCGCCAACGGCCTCAAGGTCGACCCGCAGGTGCTCGTCACCGGTGAGCACTCGGGTCTGCTCACCGCCCCGCAGGAGACCAGCGACAACCCGAACCTGGCGCCGGCGCTGGCCGCCAACGGCATCAAGTTCACCGGCAGCGACGCCTCCCGCGAGCCCGCCCAGCGGGCCGTCGGCTCGTCCACGCTGACCGTGCCGCGGTACCCGATGAACGTCTTCTACAACGCCGGTTCGGCGAAGGAGGAGACCGACGAGTACAACTGGATCTACACCAGCAAGGCCAACGGCGGCAGCGGCGTCTGCGAGAACAACGCCAACTCCACCTGCCTGCCCGCGCCGCTGGACACCAGCACCGGCTACCAGTCGTACATCGTGCCGCTGGAGGCCCGGATCGACCTCGGCCACGTGCTGAGCAACGACCCGCGCCCGCACTTCGTGCACCAGTCGAACCTCTCCGAGGACCGGATCCTGTACCCGGTGCTGGAGAAGGTCCTCGGCACCTACCGCTCGCTCTACGCCGACAGCACCCCGATCGTGAACCTCGGCGAGCGCGAGACCGGCCAGGAGTTCCAGAAGCGCGCGGCGTGGAACAACGCCCTCGCCTCGGGCCAGGTCACCGCCTACCGGATCGGCAACACCGTCACCGTCAGCGCGCCGGCCGGTGTTCAGATCCAGGCCACCATGCCGACCGGAACTGCTCAGAAGATGGCCATCGGTACGGCCGCCTTCGGTTCGGCCTACGCCGGTACGCTCTCGGGCTGGGCGTCCCCGGCCGCCCTGCAGAGCAGCGTCACCCTGCAGATCCCGTCCGCCGCCGCGCCGGCCGCCCCGGCCGCCGTCGCGCCGAGCGTCGCGGCCAAGTCCGTGCCGGCACCGGCGCCGGCGGACAAGAAGGTCGTGCCGCAGGGCGTCGCCACCCCCGTCCCGGCGGGCCCTGGCGACACCACCCGCAAGCCCGCCGCCAAGTCCCTCGTGCCCGGCAGCGGAATCGCGGTGCCCGGCAAGGACGCCGTCAAGGGCAACGGCGCCCAGCACTCCGGCAAGCGGTAACCCGTAACACCCCTTGGCGGGGTCGGGCCGGGCGACCGGCCCGGCCCCGCCACGGCTCCCGCTCCGGCCACCCAGGCCGGACAAACGACGCAAGAACAGGAGGGGGGACAGGAGATGCGCGTCACCCTGCTCACCGAGGGGACGTACCCGCACCAGCACGGCGGCGTGAGCGTCTGGTGCGACCAGCTCGTTCAGGGCATGCCGGACGTCGACTTCGACATCATCGCCGTCACCGGGACCGGCCAGGAAGCACTGGCCTGGGAGCTGCCCGCCAACGTGCGGTCGGTCACCACCGCACCGCTGTGGGGCCCCGCCTCGGAGGCCCGACCGCCGCGCGGCAAGGAGATGCGGCGCTTCCTCAACGCGTACGAGCGCTTCCTGCACTCCATCCTCGACCCGGTCTACACCACCCACTTCGGCACCGAGCTGTACGGCTTCGCCGACCTCGCCCGGCGCGGGCTCCTCAGCCCGGCGCTGCGCAGCGAGCGCGCCCTGCGCACCCTCCAGCACGTGTGGACCCGCGACTACCTGCCCACCGCGGTGTCCCGGCCCACCCTGCACGACGCGCTGAACGCCACGGACCTGCTGGAGCACGCGCTGCGGCCGCTCTCGGTCGACCCGCCCACCGACGGCGTCGCCCACGCGGCCAGCGGCGGCCTCGCCACCCTGCCCGGGCTGATCGCCGCCCAGCAGTACGGCGTACCGTTCCTGCTCACCGAGCACGGCATCTACCTGCGCGAGCGCTACCTCGGCTACCGCACCGGGCCGTACCGCTGGCCGGTCAAGGCGCTGCTGCTCGGCTTCTACCGGATGCTCGCCGAGGAGAGCTACCGGCGGGCCGCGCTGGTCACCCCCGGCAACCGGTACAACCGGCGCTGGGAGGAGCGCGGCGGCACCCCCTCCACCCACATCCGCACCGTCTACAACGGCGTTGACCCGGCCGCCTTCCCGCCCGCCGGCCCCGAGCCCGAGACGCCGACCCTCAGCTGGGCCGGCCGGGTCGACCCGATCAAGGACCTGGAGACGCTGATCCGGGCCTTCGCCATCGTCCACCGAGAGATCCCCGAGGCGCGGCTGCGGCTCTTCGGGGGCACCCCCAAGGGCGGCGAGGCGTACCGGGACGGCTGCATAGCCCTGGCCGCCGAGCTCGGCGTAGCCGACTCGGTGGCCTTCGAGGGCCGCGTCGCCGACATCACCGACGCGTACGCGGCGGGCAACGTGGTGATGCTCTCCAGCATCAGCGAAGGCTTCCCGTTCACCCTGATCGAGGCCATGTCCTGCGGCCGCGCGACGGTCTCGACCGACGTCGGCGGCGTGCGCGAGGCGGTCGGCGACACCGGACTGGTCGTCCCTCCGCGCGAGCCCGAGCCGATGGCCGCCGCCGCGATCGAGCTGCTGCGCGACCCCGCGCGGCGCGCCCGGCTCGGCGAGGGGGCCCGGCTGCGGGTCATCGAACAGTTCACGCTCCGCCAGAACATCGACGGCTTCCGGGGCATCTACACCGAGCTCCTGGGCACCTCCCGCTGGATGCCCGGCGGAGTGGTCGCCGTCACCGACCAGGTCCCCAGCCCCGACTGGGAACCGCAGCTGTCCGTCGCCCGCAGCGAGGTGGGTGCGTGAGCGAGCGAAGCGAGCGAGCCCTCAACAGGTGCGCGTCCCGCGAAGCGGCCGCCGAGCGCAGCGAGGTGGGTGCATGAGCGAGCGAAGCGAGCGAGCCCTCAACAGGTGCGCGTCCCGCGAAGCGGCCGCCGAGCGCAGCGAGGTGGGTGCATGAGCGGTCCGATCCGTCTCGTTCCGGACGAGGGCGGCACCGAGCGGACGATGCAGCTGCGCACCCTGCCGATGAAGCGCCGCCGCCCCGCCCCGCCCGTCGAGCCCGACCCCGCGGAGCAGCTCGGCCTCTCCGACGACCCGCTGGACGAGCTCGCCGAGCGCCTGCACGACATCTGCGCCGACGCCGTCCACCCGTACGAGATCGCGGCCTTCCTGGAGTCCGACGGCCTCTCCGACGAGCAGGCCGCCCTGCTGTACGGCCGCCCCGACGCCTTCACCGTCGCCGAGGAGCTGTTCGAGAAGGTCGAGCGCCGCTACCCCGGCCAGAGCTCCGAGTTCGCCAATCCCTGGCGGGCCGACCCCTGGCGCTGCGTGGTGCGCGGCCTGGTGTTCGCCCTGCCCGGGCTCGGCTACCTGCTGGGCGCCAACCTGTTCGCGACCACCCGGATGCGCTTCGGCCTGCCCTCGGGCATGCTCGCGCTGTCCATCGCCACGCTGGTCAGCTGGGGCTTCAACCAGGCGCTGGCGCACCGCGCGTACCGCTGGCTGGGCCGGCTGCGCCGCCGGGAGGCCGCGGTCTGCCTGGCGATCGGCGCGCCGATCGGCGCGCTGCTGGCCTCCGGTGCCGCGTACGTGGTCGGCGGGCCGCTCGGCGCCCTGTGGTTCGCCGCCGGACAGTCCTGCTACCTGGGCGCGGCCACCGCGCTGCTGGTGCTCGGGCGGGAGAAGTTCCTGCTGCTGGCGCTCGCTCCGGCCTCGGTCGGCGCGGGCGTGGTGCTGGCGGTCGACGTCCCGGAGTCGGTCCGTACGGTGGTGCTGCTCGCCTCGGTGGCACTGGCGGTCGGCCTGGCCGTCCGGGAGCTGCTGGTCGCGGCCCGCGGCGGGGAACGGGACGGCGTGGAACTCAAACTGCCGATCCGCCAGGAGGTCCCGCACCTGCTGTTCGGGCTGGCCTGCGGCGCGCTCACGCTGATCGCCGGCCTCGGCGAGACCATCCACCAGGCCGTGCACGCCGCCTCCCACGTGGTGCACGCCCACCCCGGGCACACCCGCCCCGTGGCCGACGTGAAGACCACCCCGACCGGTCCCGCCATGATCGCGCTGACGCTCAGTCTCGGCCTCGCCGAGTGGCTGCTGTTCCGCTACCGGGCGATGGCCGTGGCCGCGCTGCGCACCAGCCACACCACCGGGCAGTTCACCCGCCGCACCGGCGGGATCCTGCTCGGCTGCCTGTTCATCTACCTCACCACCGTGGCCGCGCTGGACGCCGCCGCGACCGTGCTGTGGCCGGGCGCCCCGTCGCTCGGCGTGCCGCAGCTCGGCGCGATGCTGCTCCTGGGCGGCTCGCTCTGGCTGGCGCTGCTGCTGAACGCCTTCGGGTTCAGCTGGAGCACCGCCCTCATCTGTCTGGCCGCCGCGATCGCCGAGAGCGTCGGGCTGCTGACCGGTGCGGACCCGATCGTCCTGCAGCTCATCGGCTGCGGGGCGGCCGCACTCGTCCTCACCGCCACCGCCGGGCCCGCGCTCGGCCGCACCACCCAACACCGCTGACACCTCAGCTCCGCTGAGGGCCAGCCTCCACCGAGAACACCATCGGCCGGTTGTCACGGGACGCCCGGCCGCTCCCGAAATCGAGAAAGCGAATCCGCATGAGCAGCGTCGCGGTTACCGGAGCCGAGGGCTTCATCGGCTCCCACCTCGTCGAGACCCTGGTCGCCGACGGGCACCACGTCCGCGCGATGGTCCAGTACAACTCCTTCTCCTCCTTCGGCTGGCTGGAGACCCTGTCCCCGGAGGTGCTGGACTCGGTCGAGATCGTCCTCGGCGACGTCCGGGACCCGGGCTCGGTCAACGGCCTGGTCAAGGGCACCGAGGCGGTCTACCACCTGGCCGCCCTGATCGCGATCCCGTACTCCTACCGCGCCCCCCACTCGTACGTGGACACCAACGTCACCGGCACCCTGAACGTGCTGGAGGCGGTGCGCCACCTGGAGATCCCGCGCCTGGTGCACACCTCCACCAGCGAGACCTACGGCACCGCGCAGACCGTGCCGATCACCGAGGACCACCCGATCAACACCCAGTCCCCGTACGCCGCCTCCAAGGCCGGCGGGGACCGGCTGGCCGACAGCTACCACGCGAGCTTCGAGACCCCGGTCGTCACCCTGCGTCCGTTCAACACCTTCGGCCCGCGCCAGTCGATGCGCGCCGTCATCCCGACCGTGATCGCCCAGGTGGCGGCCGGCCAGACCGAGATCACCCTCGGCGACCTCCGCCCGACCCGCGACTTCATGTTCGTCAAGGACACCGCCAACGCCTTCCGCACGGTGGGCACCGCCCCCGCCGAGACGGTGGTCGGCCGGACCTTCAACGCCGGCACCGGCGGCGAGATCTCGGTCGGCGACCTGGTCACCCTGGTGGGCAAGCTGATGGGCGTCGACCTGCTGGTGAAGGAGGACGAGCAGCGCATCCGTCCGACCAACTCCGAGGTCATGCGCCTGGTCGCGGACGCCACCCGGCTGCGCGAGGCCACCGGCTGGGCGCCGCTGTTCAGCCTGGAGCAGGGCCTGGAGCAGACCATCGAGTTCTTCCGCGACCCGGCCAACCTGGCTCGCTACAAGACCGACATCTACAACGTCTGACCGTCGTAACGATCGTGCCCGTCCTGGTATCCGGGGTTCGTGTCCTACACATCCTTTCCGTGGGGGAAACACCATGCACGCAGTGATCCTGGCCGGCGGTAAGGGCGTCCGCCTCCGCCCGTACACCACCGCGCTTCCCAAGCCGCTCGTTCCGATCGGCGACCAGCACGCGATCCTGGAGATCGTGATGCGCCAGCTCGCCGCAGCGGGCTTCAAGACCGTCACCCTGGCCATCGGCCACCTCGGCCACATCATCCGCGCCTACGTCGGCAACGGCTCGCAGTGGGGCCTGCGGGTCGGCTACGCCGTCGAGGACAGCCCGCTCGGCACGATGGGCCCGCTGCTCACCATGCAGGACCGGCTGCCGGAGCACTTCCTGGTGATGAACGGCGACATCCTGACCGACCTGGACTTCGCCGGGGTGCTCCGGCACCACGAGGCGTCCGGCGCCCCGCTGACCATCGCGACCTACGCCCGCCAGGTGAAGATCGACTTCGGGGTGCTGACCACCGACTCCGGCACCATCACCGGCTTCCAGGAGAAGCCCCGCATCGACTACCGGGTCTCGATGGGCGTGTACGGCGTCTCCCGCGCGGCGCTCGCCAAGTACACCCCCGGCCTGCCGCTGGGCTTCGACGAGCTGGTGCTCGACCTGCTGGCCGCCGACACCCCGCCCGCCGCCTACGACTTCGGCGGCTACTGGCTGGACATCGGCCGCCCGGACGACTACGACCGGGCGAACGCCGAGTTCTCGTCGATCCGCCCGGTCCTGATGCCCTTCGAGTCGGCCGCCACCGTGCCGGGCGTCGCGGAGCTGCCGCTCCCGGCCGCCCGCACCGCCCCGGACGACGCGGCCGAGGAACCCGCCGCCGCGGGTGCCGAGAGTGACGGACGGGCCGCGTGAGGATCCTGCTGCTCGGCGGCGACGGCTTCCTGGGCCGTCACGCCTCCGCCGTCCTGCGGTCGCTGCCCGGGGCCACCGTGCTGACCGCGGGCCGGCGGCCCGCTCACGATCTCCGGCTGGACCTGGGCACCGCCCAGGCCGGCCCGCTCGGTGAGGAACTGGCCGCGCTGGCCCCCGACGCGGTGGTCAACTTCGCCGGCGCGGTGGCCGGCAGCGCGGTCAAGCTCGCCGAGGTGAACGCCCGCGGTCCGGCGGTGCTCTGCGAGGCGCTCGCCCTGGGCGCCCCGAAGGCCCGGCTGGTGCACATCGGTTCGGCCGGCGAGTACGGCGTCTGCGCGGAGGGCGAGTCCCTCACCGAGCACGCCGACGCCCGTCCGGTCGGCGTGTACGGCGCGACCAAGCTGGCCGGCTCCCTCGCGGTCGCGGGCTCCCCGCTGGACGCGGTGGTGCTGCGGGTGTTCAACCCGGTCGGCCCGGGCGCCCCGGCGGGCTCGCTGCCCGGCCGGCTGGCGGCCGAGCTGCGCCGGGTGGCGCCCGAGGGCGCCGACGGCGTGGTCACGGTCGGGGACCTCTCCGCCTACCGGGACTTCGTGGACGCCCGGGACGTCGCCGAGGCAGTCGGCCTGGCCGTCGCCGCCGAGCGTCCGCTCCCCCGGGTGCTCAACCTCGCCTCCGGGCGGGCCCAGCCGGTCCGGGCGATCGCCGACGGCCTGGTCGCGGCGTCCGGCTTCACCGGCCGGATCGACGAGAGCGGGGCGGGCTCCGAGCGCTCGGCCGGGGTCTCCTGGCAGCAGGCCGACGTGTCGGCCGCCGCCCGGGAGCTCGGCTGGCGCCCGGAGACGGCCCTCACCGACACCCTGCGCGACCTGTGGCTCGACACCGCCGGGCCCACGTCGACCCCGGTGGTCGCATGACCGCCGGGACCACCCCCGACGGCCGCCTGCTGGTGCCGCTGTACGTCCACCCCGCGGTGGACCCGGCGGCCTGGCGGGCGGTCGCCGCCGCCGACCCCGCCCGCATCGCCGCCGTGGTGATCAACCTCGCGGACGGTCCGGGCGAGGTGCCGGACCACGTCTTCGCCGACGCCGCCGAGGAACTCCGTGCGGCCGGGCTGCCGTTGGTCGGCTACGCCGACACCGACTACGGCCGCAGGCCGCACGCGGCCGTCGTCGCCGACGTCCTGACGTACCGACAGCGGCACGGCATCACCGGCGTGTACCTCGACCAGGTCGCCACCCACCCGGGTGCGCTGGCGCACTACCGGCGGCTCGCGACCGCCGCCCGGGCGGCCGGCTGCGGCACCGTGGTGTTCGGCCACGGCGAGCACCCCGACCCGGGCTACGCCGAGGTCGGCCTCGCCGACCTGCTGGTCACCTTCGAGGGCGACTGGGACACGTACCGCGCGATGACCCTGCCGCTGTGGACCGGCCGCCACGCGGCCTCCCGCTTCTGCCACCTGGTCTACGACGTCCCGGCCGAGTCCGCCCAGGACGCCTCCGCACTGATCGCCGCCCGGCGAGCCGGCGTCGGCTGTGCCGTACCGGGCGCCGGCGAGAACCCCTGGCGCACCCTGCCCCACGGCCTCACCGCCGCTGAACTGACCTGACCCGATCCGGAGTTCGACTACCGTGAACCGCCGCACCCGGCTGCTGCCGGCCGCCATAGCCTTCGCCACCGTCACCGCACTGCTGGTCAGCTCGTGCAGCAGCTCGGGCTCGGAGGACGACCAGGACTCGGCCGACGGCACCCCGAGCAACTCGCCAGCGGCCACCGCGCCGAGCACCCCCGGCGACGGCTCCACCACCCCCGGCACACCCGGCGCCACCGGCACCACCCCGGCCCCGGGGACCACCACCGCCCCGGGCACCACGACCCCGCCCGGCGCCACCGCCCAGCCCTCCGCCGGCACCCGCTGGCAGCCCACCCCGGGCCTGGCCTGGCAGTGGCAGCTCGGCGGCGGCCCCGTCGACCAGTCGGTGGACGTACCGGTCTACGACATCGACGGCTTCGAGAACGACGCCTCGGTGGTCGCCGCGCTGCACGCCAAGGGCCGCAAGGTGATCTGCTA